>NZ_RZQT01000015.1:0-79699 GCF_003998485.1 Mesorhizobium sp. M7A.F.Ca.CA.001.04.2.1 | reverse complement strand
CCCGCCAATCCGGCCAGGGCAGACGCGATCATTGTCTTGACCGGCGGCCAGTCCCGCCTCGATGCCGCGATGGATCTGCTGGCGTCCGGCAAGGGCGAACGGCTGCTGATCAGCGGCGTGCATCCTTCGGCCAGCCGTCGCCAGCTGCAGGCGGCAACCGGCGGCGACAAGAATCTGTTCTCCTGTTGCGTCGACATCGACCGCGCCGCGCTCGACACGATCGGCAATGCCGAGGAAAGCGCCAAATGGGTCGAGAGCCACGCCTATGGCACGGTGATCCTCGTCACCAACAATTATCATATGCCGCGCAGCCTGCTGGAAATGGGCAGGCTGCTGCATGGCGCCAAGCTCGAGCCCTATCCGGTGGTCAATTCCAACCTCGACAATGGCGGCTGGCTGACCAAGCCGCGGGCATTGCGCGTGCTGTTCACCGAATACAACAAATATCTGCTTGCGCTGGCGCGCGGCATCGTGCCTGTCAAGCCGACGCCCAACGGCATCGCGCTGGCCGAAACCGCGGCCGGCGGCTGATTATTCCCCTGCGGCCGCGCCCGAATTTCCCCTGAGTCGTGCGATCTCCTGCTCAAGGCGTTCGATACGCTTGTCCCGCTCGCCGAGTGCCGCCGCGACGTCGGCTGCCTCGAACCGTTGCGGGATGTGCTGCGGGCAATTGGCATCCCAGGCCGAGACCGTGAACAGGACGACCTGCTCGGGGCGCGCTCTGTAGTCTTGCGGCATCAGCTTCGCCATCAGTTCGGCATCGTTCTCGACGACGCGCGCGGTGCCCCAGAGCTTGATGCGCTGGCGGTGCATATAGTCGATCAGGAACAGGAACGCCCTTGGATTGTCGGCCAGATTGCCCTGCGTGATGAACTGCCGGTTGCCGGAAAAATCCGCGAAGCCGATCGTATGTTCATCCAGCACCTTGAGGAAGCCGGCCGGCCCGCCGCGATGCTGGACATAGGGCTGCCCCTCGCGGTTGGCGGTCGACAGGAAGACGCTGGTCTGCATTTCGATGAAGGCGGCAAGATCCGGGGTGATGCCGGCCTGCCAGCCGCCACGCTCCTCGACGCGGGCGTAGGACTGACGTGAGCCTTTGCGGGCCTGGATCGCCTTGACGGTCGGCGTGAAGGCGACGTCGCTGGTGAAAGCATGCGCGTTCATCGAAAGCTTCCTTGCGGCAAGATGCTAAAGTCCGAGCTCCGACAGTGTCGGGTGGTCGTCCGGCCGCCGGCCGAGCGGCCAGTGATACTTGCGATCGGCCTCGCCGATCGGCAGGTCGTTGATGCTGGCGATGCGCAGGCGCATCAGCCCGTGTTCGTCGAATTCCCAGTTCTCGTTGCCGTAGCTGCGGAACCATGAACCGCTGTCGTCGTGCCATTCGTAGGCGAAACGCACGGCGATGCGGTTGCCGTGGAAGGCCCAGACCTCCTTGATCAGCCGGTAGTCGAGCTCACGGCTCCATTTGCGCGTCAGGAAGGCCTGGATAGCGTCGCGCCCTTGCAGGAATTCGGCGCGGTTGCGCCAGCGGCTGTCCTTTGTATAGGCGAGCGCGACCCGCGCTGGATCGCGTGAATTCCAGGCATCCTCGGCCATGCGCGCCTTCTGCGCTGCGGTCTCGGCGGTAAACGGCGGCAGCGGCGGGCGGGCTTCGGACATGGCAACTCCTGTGCGAGGCCATGCTGCAGGCAGGGCCGACAGACTGGAATATAAGCCTTCCATCATTCAAAGGCAGATGGCATATTCGTAACTTGTCCTTCCATTTTTCGGAAGAACCTATGGATCGTCTCGAGGCCATGTCGCTCTTTGTCGCCGCGGTGGAGGCCGGCAGCCTTTCCGCGGCCAGCCGCCGTTTCGGCATTCCGCTGGCGACGGTCAGCCGCAAGATTTCCGATCTCGAGCGCCATCTGAACACACGCCTCCTGAATCGTTCGACGCGACGGCTGACACCGACCGATGCCGGCCAGGCCTATCTTGCCGCCTGCCGCCGCATCCTGGACGACGTCGGCGAGGCCGAACGCACGGCCGCCGGCGAATACAGTGTTCCGACCGGCGAACTGGCCATCACCGCGCCGGTCGTCTTTGGCCGCCTGCACGTGCTGCCGGTCGTCACCGGCTTTCTCGCCGCCTATCCCGACGTGGACATCCGCCTGACATTGGCCGATCGCATAACCCAGCTGGTCGAGGACCATTTCGATCTCGCCATCCGCATCGGCCGATTGCCCGATTCGAGCCTGGTCGCCATCGGCGTCGGCGCGATCCGCCGCGTCGTCTGCGCCAGCCCGGCCTATCTGGCCGAACACGGCACGCCAACGACCCCGGAGGATCTGGAAACACACGATTGCATCACCTTCGAGGGGCTCGCCTCCGCCGCCAGTTGGAGCTTCATCAAGGGCAAGGCCGAAATCCCGGTTCGGGTCCGCTCGCGGCTTCAGGTCAACACCGCCGAAGCGGCCATCGATGCCGCGATTGCCGGCGTCGGGCTGACGCGTGTGCTTTCCTACCAGATCGAAGCCGCGCTGCGGTCCGGCGCGCTGCGCGTCCTGCTGCAGGAATTCGAGCCGGCGCCATGGCCGGTAAGCCTGGTGCATGCGGGCCATGGCCTGCTGCCGGTCAAGCTGCGCGCCTTCCTCGATTTTGCCGCTCCGCGCCTGAAGGCGCGGCTGGCGCGGCTGATGTAGCGGAACCAGGCCAACCCATCGGTGGCCGTTCTTCGTCGCCAACCAAAGCGCCTGCGGCCATTTCCTTTTTTCCCGCGCTTGGTGTAACCAACGCTCACCTCCTCACCGGGCTCCCCCAATGCTCTACATCAGATCGCTGACGTTCAATTTCGTCTTCTACGTCAACCTGATCGTCCAGATGATCCTCTGGACCCCCTACTATTTCCTGTCGCCCCGGCACCGCGCCTGGTTCGTGCCGAAATTCTGGTCGCGCACCTCGATGTGGCTTTACGAGAAGATCGCCGGAACGAAGAACGAGATCACCGGCCGGGAAAACCTGCCCGAAGGCTCCTTCATCCTGGCACCAAAGCATCAGTCGTTCTGGGACGCGATCGCCTTCTTCCCCTTCCTTCAGGACCCGCTCTACATCCTCAAGCGCGAGCTGACCTGGATCCCGTTCTTCGGCTGGTACATCATGAAGATGCGCATGATCCCGGTTCATCGCGGCAGCCGTTCGAAAGCACTGAAGGCCGTGGTCGCCGCGACCAAGGAAGAGATGGCGCGCAACCCTCGCCAGCTCATCATCTACCCCGAAGGGACAAGACGCGCGCCGGGCGACGAACCGGCCTACAAATACGGCATCGTCGAAATCTACACGCAGCTTGGTGTTCCGGTGGTGCCGGTTGCCCATGTCGCCGGCCTCTATTGGCCGCGCCGCAAATTCCTGCGCTATCCCGGCACCATCAAGGCGCGTTTCCTGCCGCCGATTCCACCGGGACTGAGCAAGGACGAATTCATGGCCCGGCTGATCGGCGAGACCGAAGCTGCCTGCGACCAGTTCCTGATTGATGCGGCGCGCGGCCCGAACCCGCCTGCCTTGCCGCCGACAGCGGCGAAAAGGCTGCAAGAGCTGGACAACGCCGCAAGAACCAAAGTCTGAACCGGAAGTCTCCGGCCGGCAGTTCTCAGCCGAACACCGCCAGCGCGGTGGTCAATACCAGCGTCACGGCAAAGATCAGGTTGATGATCCGCGAGGCCGCCGGCCGGCGCAGGAAGCGCGCGAACCCAGCCCCCGCGACAAGCCACAGAGCGTGGATGGCAACGATCATCAGGGCGAGAACCGTCAGCTTCAGCCATAGACCAGGCTCAGTGGCGCCCTGTTTGGACGAAGCACCGGCGAACACGGCGGCGATCGCCACATAGGCCTTTGGATTGGCGACCGCGAGAAGAAATCCAGCCAGCCATGTGGGACGCGAAGCCTCGGCGGCGTGCGCCGCCAGCGGCGATGCCGTGGCTATCTTGAAGGCGAGATAGAGGATGTAGGCCGCGGAGGCCAAAGCCAGCAACGGCGCCAGCTTCGGCATCGAGGTGAGCACTGCCATGACCCCGGTCGCGACAACCAAAAGCACGGCGATCGTGCCCAGGATGATTCCCCAGGCATAGCCCAGGGAATGGCGCAAACCGAAGGCGGCACCAACGGCGGTGACGCTTATCGTTGCCGGCCCCGGGCTGCCCATGACGACGGCGGAGGCAAGCACGAGCGCGCACAACTGGCGCCAAAGATCCGGCTGCAAAAGAAGCGGCTCAGTCATCTCACCCTCTGTCTTGCCCCGTGCGAAGGAGGCTATGGCAAGACAAGAGGGTCGTCTTGGACGTTCGTGCGAGGAGCGGCCGCCGAAACTTCAGTCGCTTGCTTTGTCGAGTTCGGCCATGTCGGCGGCGCTCAGCTTCAGCGACGCCGCCTTGATCAGGCTGTCCATCTGCTCGGGCTTGGTGGCGCTGGCGATCGGCGCGGTGACGCCCGGCCGAGCGATCACCCAGGCAAGCGCGACTTCCGCCTGCTTGGCCGAATGCCTTGATGACACCGCGTGGAGTGCCGCAAGGATGCGCATGCCGCGCGCATTGAGATAGTCCTTCACGCCGCCGCCACGCGGGCTTTGGCCGAGATCGGCCTCGCTGCGGTATTTGCCGCTGAGGAAACCTTTGGCCAGGCTGAAATAGGTGATGACGCCGATGTCCTCGGCCACGCACAGATCGCGCAACGGCCCGTCAAAGGATGAGCGATCGTAGAGATTGTATTCCGGCTGCAGCACCTCGTAGCGCGGCAGACTGCGCAGGCTCGCCACATCGAGTGCCGCACGCAACTGGCCGGCGTCGAGGTTAGAGCACCCGGCATAGCGAATCTTGCCCTTGGCGAGCAGCTTCTCGTAGGCGCCAAGCGTTTCCTCATAGGGCGTCGCAGGATCCGGCCAATGCGACAGATAGAGATCGATGAATTCGGTCTGCAGCCGCTTCAACGATGCGTCGACGGCCTTTTCGATGTAGGCGGCGGACAGGTCCTTGTGCCCCTGTCCCATATCCGAACCGACCTTGGTGATCACCACGACCTTGTCGCGATTGCCACGGTCTTTCATCCATTTACCGATGATGGTTTCCGATTCGCCGCCCTTGTGGCCTGGAACCCAGCGCGAATAGGCGTCCGCCGTATCGATGGCGTTGAGGCCGGCGCCGACGAAGCGGTCGAGCAGGTCGAACGAGGTTTTCTCGTCGGCAGTCCAGCCGAAGACGTTGCCGCCCAGAACCAGCGGCGCGATGGACAAGTCGGTGCGACCGAGACGACGTTTCTGCAAGGCGGATCTCCGGGATGATTGGGCGGGCAAATGGCGCCCGCGGGCTGAGGGTTGGAGCCTAACCTAGGTCTTGCCTGAACGAGGTCAAAGGCCTGGCGGCCTTTTTCCGCAGAGCCAGCTTCACAAAGGCGCGACCTGCCGCGCCACCTCTTCCAGCCAATGGTCGCGAATGCCCAGCGCCTCGAGATGCTCCAGCGTGCTCAGCACATAGTCCTCGTTGTTGCCGGACTGGCCGACCGCACCGCGCACCACGGCCGCCGCATCTGCAGCGTCGAGCGCTCCGGCATATTGCTCGTGCTGGCGGTCGACAATGTAAACCACCGCGTCGACCGTACCGCCGCCGTCGAGGCGAACCTTGAGCAGACGCTCCAGATAGACATTGGTGACCAGCTCGCGCTCGCGCAGATAGGCCATAACCTCGTCGCGCAAGTCGCCGGGGACGCGGAATGCGAGGCCGACGCAGGACCCGCCACGATCGAGGCCGAGCACCAGCCCCGGCCGCTCGCGCGTGCCGCGATGCACGAAGGAATAGACGCAGAGCGAGCGCCGGTAGCCATGCAGGCGGGCACGCTGTGTTTCGACATGCGCGAATCCCGGCCGCCAGATCAGCGAGCCATAGCCAAACACCCAAAAATCGCCCATATCGCCGCGCCTGATTGCAAAAGATGCCAACACCGCACCCGGACCGGTGTTTTTTCCGCCCGTCCCGTCTAACTATTCGTCTGTCCACCTGGCGGAATCGACTACCCGTCCGCAATACCCATGCGTTAACGAGAGCCAAAGCATGACGTCAAGTGACGAACGCCAGCCGAACAAACGTCGCCGCCTGATCTGGCTTGCAGCATTCATCGTCGTGCTGTTCGCCCTCTACAGCGGCGGCTGGTTCTATCTGGCTGACCGCGTCAGGAGCGAGGCCGACAAGGCGGTTGCCACGCTCAACAAGAATGGCGTCGAGGCCGGCTGCGCCAATCTCCAGGTCAGCGGCTATCCCTTGAGCTTTACCGTCTCCTGCGACAACCTCGCCTATGAGGACGATGCCAAGAACATTGCGGCCTCGGCCGGAAGTTTCAACGCAGCCGCCCAGATCATCCAGCCTCTGTCGCCGGTTGCCAATCTGCGCGGCCCGCTCAGGACCTCCGTTCCGGACATGGTGCCGCTGTGGATCGACTGGGACAATCTGCAGGCCAATTTCAAATTGTGGTGGCCGCTGCCGCGGCGGATTTCGCTGGAGGCAGAGGGCCTTTCCGGCCAGACCGATCCGGCCGACGATACCGATCCGGTGCAACTGTTCAGTGCCGGCAAGGCATCAGGTCAGTTGCAGCCCAACGGCGAGGATATCGACTATCTCGGCAGTTTCGGCGATCTCGAGGTCGACCCCGACGCAATTGGCGGGCGCGTGCTTCCGGTGTTCGATGCCAGCGGCGACGTGACATTGAAGAACGGCGTCGCACTGATCGGCACGCGGGTGAAGAGCCTTCGTGGCCAGGCGATCGAAATCCGCAACCTTGACCTGTCGTCGGGGACGGCGCGCATCACCGTTTCGGGACCGCTCTCCGTCGACGCCGAGGGCCTGGTCAACGCCGACCTGATGATCAGGTTGAAGGACCCGAAGGCGGTGGCGGCCATCCTCGGTACCGCCATACCCGAGCAGAAAAGCCAGATCGAGCAGGGTTTTTCTGCCCTGGCGGTGCTCGGCAACGAACCGTCCATGCCGCTGAAGGTGGTCAGGGGCAAGGCCTCGCTCGGCTTCATTCCGCTGGGCAAGATCAAGCCGGTCGAATAGCTCAGCCATGGCAAAACCGGTGAAGCTGCTGAGCGTTGGCGCATTGACGCTGGACACCATCCTGCGCGTCGAGACGCTGCCCATACATCAGGGCAAGTTCATGGCCTCCGACGGCGTCCAGATCGCCTCGGGCATGGCCACCAGCGCCGCCTGCGCTGCCCATCGCCTGGGCGCCGAAGTATCGCTGTGGGCGAGTGCCGGCGACGATGCCGTCGCCGACCAGCTCATCGCCGGCATAGAGGCCGAAGGCGTCGATTGCACCTTCGTGCGGCGCGTCAGAGGTGCCCGCTCGGCGCTGGCCTCGATCCTGGTCGACGCGCATGGCGAGCGCATCATCGTGCCGTTCTATGACAGGCTTGCCCAGGCCGATCCCGATGTCCTGCCGGTCGCCGACCTCATGGCATTCGATGCCGTTCTGGTAGATGTCCGCTGGCCGGGTGCGGCGGCACTCGCCCTGAAGGCGGCGCGCGCCATCAGCCGTCCGGCGATCCTCGATGCCGACACCGCGCCGCTGGAGGTCCTTGAGCAGTTGTTGCCGCTCGCTACGCACATCATCGCTTCGGAGCCGGCAGCGCGCATCGTCTGCGGCCAGGCGCTCGATCCGGAAACGGCTTGCGCCGATCTCGCCAGCCGCACCGACGCTTTTGTCGCAGTGACAGGCGGCGCGGCGGGCAGTTGGTGGCACGACCGTCGCGCTGGCTGCGTGCGCCATGTCGCGGCGCCGAAAATCAAGGCGGTCGACACGCTCGCCGCCGGCGATGTCTTTCACGGCGCCTTCGCCGTCGGGCTGGCGGAAGCCATGCCGGTCGAGCAGGCTTTGCGGTTTGCCAGTGCGGCCGCGGCGCTCAAATGCCTGCGCTTCGGCGGCAGGCTTGGCGCGCCGAACCGAGCCGAGACGCTGGCCATGGTTGCGCAGACCTGGCCTGCCTGAGACAGACCTAGCCCTTCGCGGGGTGCTCGACCGCCTGACGGCCGAAATCGGGAACGTCGATGTCCTGGCCGGCTTCGATGATCGAGCGGCGCACGGCGCGGGTGCGGGTGAACAGGTCGAAGAGTTTTTCGCCGTCGCCCCAGCGGATTGCGCGCTGCAGCGACGCCAGATCTTCCGAGAACCGCGCCAGCATTTCGAGGATGGCGTCCTTGTTGTGCAGGCAGACATCCCGCCACATGGTCGGATCGGAGGCGGCAAGGCGGGTGAAGTCGCGGAAGCCGGAAGCCGAATATTTGATCACTTCGGATTTGGTCACCGACTGCAGATCATCGGCGGTGCCGACGATGTTGTAGGCGATGATGTGCGGCAGATGCGAGACGATGGCCAGCGTCATATCGTGATGCTGGGGATCCATCGTGTCGATGTTGGCGCCGCAGCGCCGCCAGAACTCCGACAGCCTCTCCAACGCGTCCGGGTCGGTGTCGGGCAGCGGCGTGAAGATGCACCAGCGATTGTCGAACAGGTCGGCGAAACCGGCGTCGGGGCCGGATTTTTCTGTGCCCGCCAGCGGGTGGCCGGGAATGAAATGGACACCTTCAGGCACATAAGGCTGCATTTGCGCAATGACAGACGCCTTGGTCGAGCCGACATCGGTGAGGATCGCGCCCGGCTTCAGCGCCGGCGCGATTTCCTCGGCAACCGCGCCGGACGAGCCGACCGGCACCGAAATGATGACCAGGTCGGCATCGCGGACAGCTTCTCTCGCATCGGTGCTATAGCCATCGCCCAGCCCAAGCTCCTCGGCCCGTGCCAGCGTCGCCGCACTGCGGGTCGAGATGGATACGTGGCGGGCGAGGCCCTCGCGGCGGATGACGCGGGCCAGCGACGAGCCGATCAGGCCGATGCCGACCAGCGCGATCTTTTCAAACATCGGTGATGTCATGGTTTCTAGCTTTTCAGGAATGTCGTGAGAGCGGCGACAACGCCGCGATTGGCCTCTTCGGTACCGACGGTCATGCGCAGCGCGTTGGGAAAGCCATAG
Organism: Mesorhizobium sp. M7A.F.Ca.CA.001.04.2.1; assembly: GCF_003998485.1. Lineage (NCBI taxonomy): Bacteria > Pseudomonadati > Pseudomonadota > Alphaproteobacteria > Hyphomicrobiales > Phyllobacteriaceae > Mesorhizobium > Mesorhizobium sp. M7A.F.Ca.CA.001.04.2.1. Next base: position 70,653 of record NZ_RZQT01000015.1, on the reverse strand, counting down.
CCCGAAACGCGCCGCAATATATAGCCGCGCGCCGTCAGATAGTCGTCCGCCGCCGCTGCCGAATGTTTCTGGTCCTCGGGAAAATGAATGAGGATGAAATTGCCGACGCTGGGCGTCACCCGCAACCCAAGCTTTGTGAATTCCGCACTCAGCCAGGCCAGCCAGGTCTCGTTGTGCGCCACGCTGCGCTCGACATGGGCGCGATCGCGAATGGCGGCGATGCCGGCCTCGATCGCCGTCGCATTGACGTTGAAGGGGCCGCGTACGCGGTTGATGGCGTCGACGATGTGCATCGGCGCATACATCCAGCCGATCCGCGCCCCGCCAAGGCCGATCTTGGAGAAGGTCCGGGTCATCACCACGTTCTCTGCGCTGCCGACCAGTTCGATGCCGGCCTCATAGTCGTTGCGGCGGACATATTCGGCATAGGCCGCGTCGAGCACCAGAAGCACGTTCTTCGGCAGTGCGGCATGCAGACGCCGCACCTCCTGGAATGGCACATAGGTGCCGGTCGGGTTGTTGGGATTGGCGAGGAACACGATCTTGGTGCGCGGCGTGACGGCGGCCAGGACGGCGTCGATATCGGCGCGCTCGTCTGTTTCCTTGATCGTCACCGGAACGGCGCCCGCCGACTGGATGTAGATCTTGTAGACCATGAAGGCGTGTTCGGTGATGACGGCCTCGTCGCCGGGCGCCAGATAGGTCTGCGCCAGCAGGCCGAGGATCTCGTCGGAGCCGTTGGAGCAGATGATGTTCTGCGGGTTGAGGCCATGCACCTCGGCGATCGCTTCGCGCAGCCGCCTGGCGGTGCCATCTGGATAGACGTCAAGCTTGCCGGCAATCTCGCGCGCGGCTTCGATCGCCTTCGGTGAGGGCCCGAGCGGGTTCTCGTTGGAGGACAGCTTGTGGACCTTGGCGACGCCGGCAGGCGCCGTGCTCTTGCCCGGCACATAGGCGTCTATGTCCATGATGCCCGCGCGCGGGGTTGGACGTGCCTGGTCCGGTGTCTGGCTCATGTCGCAATATCCGTCGAGAACGCTTCCTGAGGGAAGCCGCAGCGGAAATACAAGCCGTGGCCTGCAATGTCGAGAGGCGACAGCCTCCCGCCCAAGGCAGGCCGTTGACGCCGGCGCGCCACAGCCCTAGAAGGGGAGCGAACTTCCGTGGTGATTTGGCCGGTCGGCTTGCAGCCACGTTAAACAACTTGCTAAAGGGCCGTTTGCATCCTGTAACCGGCTTTGCGACCGCAATGCCGGTTTTTTGTTGTCCGCGCCGGCCGGACACCCGTATCGGCATCGACTTTCGACGAGTGCGATGCGTGGGCTCAAAGTGTGAGATGGATGTCATGGCCGTTCTGCGTGCCCGCAAAACCAACAACGAGGTCGACCAACCGTCGAGCCCGGTTTTGCGTTTTGGATCCGACAAGCCGCTCAAGCTGGACGCCGGTACGCTGCTGTCACCGTTCCAGATCGCCTACCAGACCTACGGCACGCTGAACGATGCCCGCTCCAACGCCATCCTCGTCTGCCATGCGCTGACCGGAGACCAGCACGTCGCCAGCACCAATCCGGTGACCGGCAAGCCAGGCTGGTGGGAAGTGCTGATCGGGCCCGGCAAGATCATCGACACCAATCGTTTCTTCGTCATCTGCTCCAACGTCATCGGCGGTTGCCTTGGGTCCACCGGCCCGGCCTCGACCAATCCCGCCACCGGCAAGCCCTATGGGCTTGACCTGCCGATCATCACCATCCGCGACATGGTGCGGGCGCAGCAGATGCTGATCGACCATTTCGGCATCGAGAAACTGTTTTGCGTGCTCGGCGGCTCGATGGGCGGCATGCAGGTGCTGGAATGGGCGTCGAGCTATCCGGAGCGCGTCTTCTCGGCACTGCCGATCGCCACCGGCGCGCGCCATTCCTCGCAGAACATCGCCTTTCATGAGGTTGGCCGGCAGGCTGTCATGGCCGATCCGGACTGGCATGGCGGCAAATATTTCGAGCACGGCAAACGCCCGGAAAAGGGCCTGGCGGTAGCGCGCATGGCCGCCCACATCACTTACCTGTCGGAAGCCGCCCTGCACCGCAAGTTCGGCCGCAATCTGCAGGATCGCGAAGCGCTGACCTTCGGCTTCGACGCCGACTTCCAGATCGAAAGCTATCTGCGCCATCAGGGCATGACCTTCGTCGATCGCTTCGACGCCAATTCCTACCTCTACATGACGCGATCGATGGACTATTTCGACCTCGCCGCAGACCATGGCGGCCGGTTGGCCGACGCTTTCGCCGGCACGAAAACCCGCTTCTGCCTGGTGTCCTTCACCTCGGATTGGCTGTTCCCGACCGAGGAGAGCCGCTCGATCGTGCATGCGCTCAACGCCGCCGGCGCATCGGTATCCTTCGTCGAGATCGAGACCGACCGAGGCCACGACGCATTCCTGCTCGACGAGCCGGAACTGTTTGCCGCGATAAACGGCTTCATCGGCTCGGCGGCCCGGGCGAGAGGGCTGAGCGCATGATCTCGAAAAATTGCAGGCTTTTCCGATCGGGATCACGCGCCAGGCGGGAGGCGAAGCCATGAGCGTCAACCGCGACCAGCGCGTCGACCTCGAAGTCGTCGCCAACCTCATCCCGCCACAGTCGCGCGTGCTCGATGTCGGCTCGGGCGACGGCTCGCTGCTCGAACTGCTACAGGACACCAAGCAAGTCGACGGCCGTGGACTCGAGCTGTCGCAGCGCGGCGTCAACGAATGTGTGGCGCGCGGCCTCTCGGTCATCCAGGGCGATGCCGACAAGGATCTCGAATTCTATCCCGACAAGGGCTTTGACTTCGTCGTCCTGTCGCAGACGCTGCAGGCCACCCGCAACCCCAAGCTGGTGCTGGACGAACTGCTCAGGATCGGCAACCGCGCCATCGTCTCCTTCCCCAATTTCGGCCATTGGCGTGTGCGCCTGTCGCTGTTCCTCAACGGCCGCATGCCGGTGACCAAGGACCTGCCCTATTCCTGGTACGACACGCCCAACATCCACTTCTGCACCATCCGCGATTTCGTCAATCTGTGCGACGAACTCGGCGCGACAGTCGAGAAGGCAACCGCCCTCGACGCCGCCGGCCAGAAGATCGGCTTGTCGATGCCGTGGTGGTTCTGGAATTTCTTCGGCCAGCAGGCAGTGTTCTTGCTGAAACGGTAATTTCCGCACCGATCAAAGACCCGACTCGCCAAGCAACAGTGTGTTTGCCGCCGAGCAAAGTCGCCCTGTATGACGATCGCGAACCAGTGTAAATGGCGTCGACTGTTTGACAGCGGGCTAGTGCGGCTATAGCCACACTGACGGCTCGGGGGGGCAAAAATGGTCGAAGAACGCGCAACTTATTCACTCGTCGTCGAAATGGAGAATGCAAAGTCGATCGACTGGGACGAGATCGGCGTTGGGATGAAGGCCTTGGCTCGGGAAATCTCATCGGTTTCAGCAACCGGTTCAGCGCGACCAAGGATCGTCATCTCTCACGGCGGAGCAGAGTCGGACAAAGAGGCGTTGCGTCGTGAGATTTCGAATGAGGCCCCGCAGCTCGGTCAGGTTGCCGAACTCGTCTTCACAGCTTTCCCTGGTGGCCGATATTACGACCTGAAGAACAACGGTATGCTGGCATCGGATGGAGATATCGTCATCTTTCTGGATTCCGACGTGGTCGCGGAACCAGGATGGCTATCAGGACTGCTTGAACCCTTTGAAAACTCTGAAGTTATCTGCGCAAACGGATATACATACCTTTCATACGACGACTTCTTTTCAAGAACCTTTGCGTTGATCTGGTTTTTCCCGATGGCCCGTGGAGACGGTCGATTTGCCTCGAAGCGAGCGATCAACGCCAACAATGTAGCGTTTCGACGCGAGTGGATCCTCAGCCATCCTTTTCCAAAACATAACGGCTTCAAGGTTTCCTGCACTTTGCTGATGCGCGAACTGCTGCGGGAGGGCCACAAAATTCATAATGTCAACGCACGCGTTTATCACTATTCGCCGCGGGGCTGGCGGTTCTTTTACTGGCGCGCCCTGGTTACAGGTCGCGACGCCGACCGGAAGTTCGTTGCGCTCAATTCGCCGAGCCGCACGCGACGGATAGTCAAGTCCTTCAGCCGGTGGCTCACCATGTCATGGCGCACGACACGACGGATCGTAGGCCATGCCCGGGAAACCGGGATGCCGCTTTGGCAGGTTCCCTTTTCTTTGATTGTCGGTCAGGCTTTTTATGGTTTGGCGTTTTGGGGCCAGTTCAGTTTCGCAACTGGCATGGTTCGCGACAAAATCGAAACGGTGCCAGACTATGTTGGGCATAGCTAGACGCTGTACCGCCATTCCTTGAACCGCAGTTCAGCGTCCAATTGATCCTTGATCCGGCGATTGCTCCAGAATATCCGTGGCCTTGTGCGGATGTTCGACGCCGTCGACGAACACCACATCGGCCTCCGAATTGTCCGTGCGCAGCGCCAGTATCGCTTGGTAGGCCGGCGAATTGTACCAGCCATGCACATGCTGCCTGTCGGGAAATTCTATGATGATCAGATGGCCAGGCCAGTCCTTCTCGATCGCCTCCACATCGCCGCCATGGACCAGAAAACGGCCGCCGAAAGGTTCCAGCGTGGCATCTATCCTATGCAGATATTCGACGATCTGCGGACCCATTGTGGCTTGGCGCATATGGGCGACGGCGTAAGCGGCCATGACTGAACTCCCTTGTCATCGAAGCCGAGTTGCCGGCCTCTGCATGGGCAATCTGACCAAAGGCCGAGCGCTAAGCGATTACGTCTGAGGTAATGAGATGTATGCTATCTGTCATGATGGGTTGCTTCCATGGTGATTCGTAATGCTATGTGCGGCGGTGCTGTTGCAATTGGAACGCTAAGAGCGGGGATTCGTTGTCTCGCCTGGATTGAGTACCGGCACGGTGGGTGACAGGGGCAGTCGTTTTTTATAGCGTCGCGCCGACTGTGATGTGGTGTAGAGAAAGGGAAGTCCAATCCATTCGACCGTTCTGAAAATCGAAAAGTCCTGGACAGACGCGCAACCCTGCGCAGGAAACAGCTGACAGACATGGCCGGGATCGATCCAGTACCTCTCATCACGGTCATTACGCCGACCCACAACCGACGCGAAACAGTGTTGCGCGCCGTGGAAAGCGTATTCTCCCAGAGCATGTCGAGGTTTGAGCACATTGTCGTCGACGATGGTTCGACCGATGGGACCGAAGCGGCGCTGGCCCGCATCCAGGACCCGCGGCTAATCTATGTCGGGGCGAAATGGCGAGGCGCCAACGCCGCCAGGAATGCCGGCATCGAGCGGGCGCGGGCGCCGTTGGTGACGTTCCTCGATTCCGACGACATCTACATGCCGCACCGGCTTGAACGAACCCTGACCTGGTTCGATGAAAATCCTGCACTGCAAGTGCTGATCAGTTCGTTCGTGTCCCTGAAGGGCAATCGCATCACAAACTGCGCCAACCCCGAGGCATTCGTGAGCCCCGCAATGCTTGAGCGGACGCTGGTTGGGCAGACCATCTTCATCGCCGGCTCCGCGATCACTGCTCGCCGTGAAGCCTTGCTGGCCATCGGCGGCTACGACAGCGACATCACCCGCATGCAGGATCGCGAATTGCTGCTGCGCCTTGCCCGGCGCTTCGGTGCGCAACTGTCCGAGGACCTCGACTGGACGAAATACAATTCGGAGAACTCGATTTCCGGCCGCCGTGACGGCTATGTCGAGGCCTATGCGAACCTGATGGGCAAACATCCTCATATTGCCCACGCCTACCCGCACATTCCGCCTTACATGATCTCGCGGCAGCTCATCGCCGATATCCTGCGAGGCAGGATACCGGAGGCATTCCAGGGCTATATGGCCAACCGTTCGTCGAAAGCGCTTGGCTACTCGCTGCCGGAATTGATGCAAGGCTATGTCCATGGCCGACGCTGGCGCCGCGATCTCTCCAACGAGTTTCGCAACCAATGTGGCGCCCGGCTCGCCTGAACCCAGAGCAACTCCAGGAAAATCGTGGAACGGTTTTCCCTCCGGATTGCGTGAACCGCACTATCGAGAGCTCAGCGGTCAAGTTCGGGAAAATACGGATCCGATAAAAACCGCCTGTCCCGTTCGCCCTGCAGGCAGTCTATCGGCTTGGCCGCGTCGACGGGGGTGATTCTCGCCTTGTCCCGAATGCCGCTCACTTCGAGGATCAGCTTGCGCCGGATGGCTGTCGAAAACTCCGCGGCGGCATAGATGGGCAGCACGAAGGAACCGGGCCCGCCGGTCACGCACTGCGCGTAATACTGGTCGAGATGGCTGAAGGTGGGCGACGGGCTGATCAGGATCGGCAGGCCGTTGACGACGATGCCTTTGGCAGTCGCCGCATCACGCGTCGCGGTGACTGGCGGCCCGATATTGTTCGGTCCGTCGCCCGAAATGTCGATGACGCTACGTTCGCCCTGGAAAGACGTGCGGTCGAAAAGCTCGGCACCGAAGGCCAGCGCGCCGGAAATCGAAGTGCCGCGAAAGCTGCGGAACGGGCGCGCCGCGACCTCGTCGGCAAAGCTGTTGGCGCTCTCGGCACTATCGATGATCTGCCAGCCGATGACCGCGTCGTCGCGCACCGTGCCGGCCCACTCGAAATAGGTCAGCGCTATGCGGCCCGTGGCGCCGGCCCGGACAGCCTTGATGAAGTCGGGATGCCGCAGCGCCTCGACATAACCGGCGCGCTGCAGCGCGAACTCCTTCTCGTCCATCGACAGCGAGATGTCGACTGCCAGCACCAGCTCGACGTCGATGGCGAGCGCATCCCGCGGCGAGGCGGCGGGAGCAGCCTGGGCGCAGGCAAGACAGGCAAGCAGGCGCAGAGCATCAAGCATGGCCGTCACGAGGTTGTTCTCCCGAAGAGCTTCCCTCGCGATCACGGCAAAATAAAGCTTTGCTTCCCCGTCCGGATATCAGCTCATTTCTTGCGGCGGGCGGCGACTGGCGGCGGTTCGATCGCGCCGGCTCTGACGCGGGCGGGCTTCAGCGCTGGCGCACCGGAATCCTTGACGATCGTCAACGCGCGCGGGAAGAAGTGGTTGTTGTGCTGGCCGCGCCCGATGTTGAGGATCGCTGTCGCCGGCAAACGCTTCTCGAGCATCGACAGCACGCGTCTTAGCGATGGGCCGTCGAATGCATCCAGCGCCTCGTCGATGATCACCCATTTCGGCTGCCGCAACGCGAGCCTGGCGAAGGCCAGCGAGCGCTGTTCGTCATCGCCCAACTCATGGTCCCAACGCCCGGCGCGGTCGAGCGATGAGGATAGCCGTCCCAGACCGACCTCGGCCAGCACCGCCGAAATGTCGGCATCGTCCGCCGGCGCGGGGCCGTTCGGGTGATCGAGGACTTCGCGCAATGTGCCGACTGGAAAATAAGGCACGCGCGGCACGAATATGGGGGTTTCTCCCGCCGGCAGGCCGATCCGGCCGCTTCCCCATGGCCACAGGCCGGCAATGGCACGAAAGAACAGCGTCTTGCCCGCACCGGGATCGCCGGTGATCATGACGCGCTCGCCGGGGCGGATTTCGACATGCGGGTCGGCGAGCCTGGTGCAGCCCTCCGGCGAGGCCACTTCGAGCTTCTCGAAAGTCAGGCTGCCACTGACGTTTTGGCCGAAGGCGATGCGCTTTTCGGTGTCGTGCAACGCATCGGTTTCATCGAGCGCGATGCGGAAATCGGCCACGCGCATCAGCGTGGCGCGCCAATCGGCAATGCTGCCGATGTTGTTGATGAACCAGCGCAAGGAGGAGTGGACCTGGTTGAATGCGCCGACCGCCATCATCAGCCCGCCAAAGCTGATATCACCTGAGAAATAGACAGGCGAAGCAACCAGTATGGGCGCCACGACGGTGATCCAGCCATAGGTGTCGGTCACCCAGGACAGGTTGATCTGGGCGGTGTAGATGCGCCGCATGGCGCCCAGCACCGTGCCGAGATCGAGTTCGAGCCGCCGCCTGGCGTCGGCCTCGCCATGATACAACGCGATGGCATCGACATTCTCGTTGACGCGCACCATCGAGGAGCGCAGCTCGGCTTCGCGTGTATAGCGGTCGCTGTTCAGGCGGATGAGCGGCCGCCCGACCAGCCAACTCAGCCAGGAGGCGATGCCGGCGTAAAGGATGGCGGCCCAGACCATGTAGCCCGGTATGGCCAGCGAGGTCCCGCCGATGTGGAACACGAAGCCCGAGGACAGCTCCCACAGCACGCCGACGAAGGACACGAGCAGGATGCACGACTGCAGCAGGCCGACGCCGAGATCGGTTGACAGATCGGACAGATGCGCGGCGTCCTGCTGCATGCGCTGGTCGGGATTGACGCCGATGGCGCCGGCATTGGCCAGACGGAAGGCGCGCGCCGGCCGCATCCATTGATCGATCAGATCCAGCGTCAGCGCCTCGCGCAGCTTGAGCCTGATCATCTGGTTGAGCCAGGTCTGGCCGATATTGAGCACCAGAAGTCCCCCGGCTATGGCCGCGAAGACGAGGAGCTGGTGCAAAAAGGCCGCCATGTCGCGGCGGGCAAGCGCATCGTAGAAAGGCTGGTTCCAGCGGTTGAGCAGAACCTGGCCGATCGACGTTGCGATGATCACGGCCATGATGCCGACCGATGTCCACAGCAACCATCTGCGAACCGGCGATCCCGCAAGCGCCCGCCGGATCGTCATCACCTGATCGTGCAGGCTGCTGGCCTCGACCGCCACGGCAACCGGCTGGACGGCGGCGGCATTGTCCGGTTGATCAGCCATGGCCGAGGTCCTTGCGTCAGTGCTGCAACCGGATGGAGAAACTTGACAGGCGTTCGTATGGGCTGCCGGATGGGCTGTCGGTCTGCTTGCGACAGATAGGCAGGGAAACGACGTCAGGCACGCTTGCCGCGATCACGAAGCCGTCACCCGCGCAGCCAAGGGCTTGGCATCCGCTTTGTGACGGCCAAGCCGGGTGGCGCCATGCGGCGACAGCACCGGCACGAAGACGCGGCGCGATGCGCGCTGCGCCACCGGCACGCCTTGATAGAGCCGCTTCTGCGCCTCGACCACGATGACCCCGGAAAAGATCGGCCACAGCCGCCGGCCGGCGCGCTCCAGTACATTGTGGAAGCGCATCATGAAACGGCGCCGCGATGGCGGAAAGAACAGCGCATCGGACCAAGCGGCGGGCGTGAAATTGGCCTCGCGCAGCAGTTCCGTAAGCTGGCCTCGCGAAAAGGGCCGGCCGTTGCCGAATGGGGTGTGCTCGAAGCGCGCCCAGACACCGCGCCGGTTGGGCACGACGATGACCACCCGGCCGGCCGGCGACAGCACGCGCCAGATCTCGTTCAGCGTCTCACGCGGGTTCTCGACATGTTCGAGCGAATGGACGAGCAGCATGCGGTCGATGCAGGAATCGACCAGCGGCAGTTCCTCGTCGAAGACCAGTGCCGTCGCCGTCGGCCCCGTCGCCGGCCACACCACCGCGCCTTGCGTTGCCGGCATGAAGGCGAAGACCCGCTCGGCGTCGCTGCCGAACCGCTCCAGCCACGGCAAGGTGTAGCCCAGACCAACCAGCCGCTCGTTGGGAACGGCCGCCCATATCGACGACAACGCCATGGTGATCGAACGCTCGGCGAACCGGCCGAGCGTTGTCGAATAGAACGAGCGAAGATCGACGATGTCGGAATGCATGGCAGGGATGTAGCCGTGATGTCGCCAGGTTTCAACAAAAGGCCGCGACGACCCGACATTCCGGGAATGTCATTCGACATCCGGGATGACATCGACCCGCAAGCGCCCTATGTCTGCGGCCATAACGGAGAGATGTGATGCCGGTCGAAATCGAACAGTTCATGTGTCGCAGCGACAATTTCGGCGTGCTGGTTCATGACCCCAAAAGCGGCCAGACCGCGATCATCGATGCGCCCGAGGAAGCGCCAATCTTGGCCGCGATAAAGCGCACCGGCTGGACGCCGACGATGATCCTGACCACACATCATCACATGGATCACGTTGAGGCCAATCTGGCGCTCAAGGAGCGCTTCAAGCTGCGCATCGTCGGTCCAGAGGCCGAAAAGGCCAAGATCCCCGGCATAGACGAGACCGTCGAAGACGGCTCGGTTCTCCATCTTGGCGATGAAAGGATCGAAGTCATCGCCACCCCCGGCCACACTGCCGGCCACGTTTCCTATTATTTGCCGGCCTCGAGCGTGGCGTTCACCGCCGACACGCTGTTTGCGCTGGGTTGTGGGCGGCTGTTCGAATGCAAGCCGCCGGTAATGTATGATTCGCTGAAGAAGCTGGCTGCACTTCCAGCTGAAACGGCCATCTATTGCGGCCACGAATACACGCTCTCCAACGCCCGTTTCGCGCTGACCGTCGATCCGTCCAATTCAGCATTGAAGGAACGCGCCGCCAGGATCGAAAAGCTGCGCGCCGAGAACAAGCCGACGCTGCCGACGACGATCGGCGAGGAACTGTCGACCAATCCCTTCCTGCGCTGGCACGACCCGGCGATCCGCAAGCATCTTGGGCTGGAGAAGGCTTCCGACGCCGAGGTCTTTGCCGAAATCCGCAAGCGCAAGGACAACTTCTAGAGCCCGTGATATCGTCGACGCCATGACCAGCTCCGCCGAAATCATCGCGACGCTCGGGCTGAAGCCGCATCCGGAAGGCGGCTGGTATGCCGAGACCTTTCGCGATGGCACTGGCGGCGCGCGCGGCCATTCGACCGCCATTTATTTCCTGCTTGAGGAGCATCAGGTTTCGGCCTGGCACCGGGTCAAGGACGCCGCCGAGGTCTGGCATTTCCATGCCGGCGCCCCGCTGGCACTGGCAATGTGGGAAGAAGGCAGCACCGTTGTGGAGCAGGTGCTTGGAATCGATCTCGCAGCCGGTGAGCGGCCGCAGATCGTCGTGCCGGCGGGCCGGTGGCAATCGGCGCGCAGCCTCGGCGAATGGACGCTGGTCGGCTGCACCGTCGCGCCGGGCTTCGAGTTTGCCGCCTTCGAACTGGCAGCACCCGGCTGGCAGCCGAAACAACCGTAGCTCAATAAGAGCCCGGATATAGCAGGGACCCAAGCGTGATCGCGAGTTGGGCGGCGTAGTACAGCGCCCAGACGGCGAAGCGCATCCAGGCGCGGTGCGGCGAGATGGCGGCCACCAGGAATTTCTCCGTGGCGAGCAGCCCGTCGGATGCCATGAACAACAGCGCGCCGCCGATCACGGAGACGTTGCTGGTGGTCAGCGCCGAGATACCCATTGCCAGGATCGCAGCGACATAGACGGCGATCGGGATACGCAGGCCGGGACCGACGCGCCGCCACAGCGCCGCCAGCATGACGGCCGCAAACACCGCCATGGCGAGCGCGATCGCTCCGCGCCACGACTCGGCGCCAAGCACCCCCAACCCGCCACCGCTGCGCAGGAACAGCGCGACATAGACGATGTGGGCGACAAGAAAACTGGCCAGCCCGCCGAGGAAGGCCTTTTCACCGTCGCGCGACAGGAATGCGTCGCCAACGGCGCTGAGGGCGAGCGCGGCGGCCAGCAGCAGTGGGCCGCCCTGCAGCCCGGCCAGCACGGCAAGCATCGCCACGGCGAGCGTCTTTGCCGCCGAGCGGGCGAGCGTTGGTGGCATGCCAAGCGTAAAGGCGTAGATCACCGCCGCCGCCAGCGAAAAGATCAGTGTCGCATTGGCATTTGCGTCGATGCCGCCGGCAAACGGCATCGTCATGCCCCGGCTCCGCTTTGGGATGCCCTGGCTCCGCTCTCAGCCGCCGGTTTGCGCAGAAACAGCGACTTCGCTGCAAGTGCGGCCCCGCCGGTGATGAGCACGCAGGCGGCGAGGATGCGCAGCGACGGCTCGGCGACGCCGGCCGCGATCAGCACCAGCGTCGACAACAGCGGTGCGGCGTAGCTTGCAGCACCCAGCACCTGGATATTGCCGCGCTTGACGCCGATGTCCCAGGCATAGAAGGCCGCCCCCACCGGCATCAGGCCAAGGCCGAGCACGGCCAGCCACTGGCCGGCACCGTCAGGCAGAACCGTCTGTTCCAGCGCCAGGTGGCAGGCGAGCGACAACACCGCGGTCGCCGCGCAGAACCAGGTGACGATGCTGGTCGGCACCGACGGGAAGCGCCGCGACAACAGCGAATAGGACGACCACAGCACGGCACAAACGGCGGCCATCGCATAGCCGAAGGCGTAACGGGCGTCGAAGGCGAGGCCCCCGCCCTTGGTGACGATCAGCACGGTGCCGGCAAGGCCGAGCAGCGCGCCGACGACATGGTTCCAGGCCAGTTTTTCGCCCGGCATCAGCGCCGAGCCGAGCACGATCAGCAAAGGCCATAGATAGGCGATCAGGCTCGCCTCCACAGCCGGCGCATTGCGCAGCGCGGTGAAATAGAAAAAGTGGTAGCCGAACAGCCCGGCAATGCCGATCAGCCACACCTGCGGCGGTATCCTCTGGCTCTTGTCGGGTGCCGGCATGAACAGCCGCGCGACCAGCCCGACACCGGTGCCAATCGAGAAGGTGATCGCCGACAAGAGGAACGGCGGCACCTGGCCCGACGCATCGGTGAGCAGTGCGAGCAGCGCCCACATGGCGACCGCCGAAAAGCCGATCAGTGTTGCGCGCCCCATTCTGTCTCCAGTGGCGCGCCAATTCTGCGCCTGGCTATTGTACCGCTTCGAAACGTCCGGCGCTGATGGTCAGGGTGCCGATCTGCGTGCCCACCGTGGCATGGATCGGCGCATATACGCCGGTTTGGCCGAGCGGTGCAAACGTCACCATCATGCGGCTTTTGTTCTTGAGATAGTTGAGCGCCTTGCGGCCCTTGCGATAGCCAGCCACCGGCGCGAAGCCCATCCGGCAGGTAACCGTGTCGCCCTTGTAGCCCGGCACCGAGATCGTGCCCTTCGAAGCGTAGGTCAGCGTCAGATCGGCGCGCATCTCGCCGTCGTAGAACTTTACTGTGCGGCCGCAGACCTGGTCGAGGCTGTCGGCATGGATGACGGTGGCAGCCATCGGATCGAGCACCGATGCCAGGTCGCCGGCACCGAGCGGCACCCAACTCTTGGGGTCGCGCTTGCCCGGCGCCGGGACGACCTGCGTCGAGGTGACCCTGCCATTGGCAAAGCGGATGTCGACCACCGATGCCTTCTTGCCGGAGGTGTAATCGGCGCGGAATGCCTGCGGCACCATCCTCTTGCCCGCAATCGTGCCTTTGGACGAGATCGTGCCACGCGTGTCGTCGAACAGTTTTGCCAACCCTGCCGCGCTGACGCTGCCTTCGATCGCGTAGGCGCCGTTCTCATAACGGCTGGAAAACGTTGATTTCGCTATCGAAAGTCCAAGGAACGACACCGTATACTCGCCCTTGAACGACTGCGGCGAGGCAGCAGACGCGGCGGACGGCAAGGCTGCGGCAAGCATGGCGGCAAAGGCATGTGACGAACGAAGCATGGCGGGATCGGGTCCTTGATTTTCGGCCGGAGGCGGGCAACTCCGGTCTGGCATGTCCCTATGAGACCGCTTATAGGATGAATTCCGGCCTTAATATGAAAATGCCGGGCGCGCCGTGGGCAATGCAGGAGCTTGACGCCTCGGCGAAATGCAACTATGGAACGCCAACTTTTTCCATAAGGCCGCCTGACCAGAACCGCGCGCCACCCGGCGTGGGCTTGAGTGTTTGGCAGACCCCGAGAACTGAAGGTTAGAACAATGTCCCGCACCTGCGAACTCACTGCCAAGGCAGTCATGTCCGGCAACAATGTGAGCCACGCCAACAACAAGACCAAGCGTCGCTTCCTGCCGAACCTCGTCAATGTGACGCTGATTTCGGAAGCGCTGAACCAGAATGTGCGCCTGCGCATTTCGGCCAACGCACTGCGTTCGGTCGAACATCGCGGCGGTCTCGACGCCTTCCTGGCCAAGGCCGACGTCAAGGAATTGTCGCAGCGCGCCCGTCTGCTGAAGAAGCAGATCGCCAAGAAGACCGCCGAGCAGGCTGCCGCTTAAACAGTTCAAAGGCGGGGGACGACCGCCCTGGCCAACATCTTGTTGGCCTCTGGCCAACATCTTGTTGGCCTTGGGGCATCGGATCGAAGCCGCAAGGTTTTGGCAATCCGGTGCCCACATACGAAGGCGAGCATCGCCCGCATGGGCATGATGCTTGGCTGGTTCCATTACCCAGGATAAAAAAATGACTTCCTTCTCGCGGTATTTGCCCTTCGTGGCCGCCATGGCGCTTGTCGTCGTGGCATCGAACATTCTCGTGCAATTCCCGATGCAGGGCCAGATCGGGGGCCTCTCGCTGGCCGACCTTCTGACTTGGGGGGCCTTCACCTATCCCTTCTCGTTCCTGGTCACCGACCTCGCCAACCGCCGCTACGGACCCACTGTGGCGCGCCGGATCGTCCTTGTCGGCTTCATGACAGCGGTGATCTGCTCGATCCTTGTCCCGCCCTTCCTGTTCCGTCACGGCCTGATCGAATTCGAGACCGCCGCCGACCGGCTGGTGCGTATCGCGGCCGCGTCCGGAGCGGCGTTCCTTTCCGCGCAACTGCTCGATGTCACCGTGTTCAACCGGCTGCGCCGGCAGAGCTGGTGGCGGGCGCCGATCATCGGCACGCTGGTCGGGTCGGTGTTCGACACCGCCGTGTTCTTCACCGTCGCTTTCTCGGCTGCCTTTGCCTTCGCCGGACCAAACGACGGCTTTGCGTTGGAAAACGCACCCTTGATGGGCGTCTTCCATGTCGAGGCGATGCGCTGGATCTCCTGGGCGCTTGGTGATCTCTCGGTGAAACTGATCATCGCCGTCGTCGCACTCATACCCTACCGGTTGCTCGCTGCCCGCTGGAGCCAGCCCGCGGTTGCGGCTTAAACCATGATCCCGAAAAGTGGGACCCCGTTTTCGGAAAAGATCCTGGTCGGACAAAGATCATGATCCCGTGGATCCAGCTCGATTCAGCGAAGACCCCAGACGGCGGACAAGAACTTCGCCTCAAGCGGCGCGGCACCGAATTCTCGATCATGCTGGGCACCAACGAGCTCATGAACAGCCGCCTCAGCGGTTCCGAGGAAGCGCTGGCAAAACTGTCCTGCGGGCGGATTGCCGGCCATAGCCAGCCAACAATCCTGATCGGTGGGCTTGGCATGGGTTTTACCTTGCGCGCCGCGCTTGCAGAATTGGCCAATGATGCCGGAATCGTCATCGCTGAACTGGTGCCGGCCGTTGTCGCCTGGGCGCGCGGTCCGATGGCCGAAATCTTTGGCGGCTGTCTCGACGATCCGCGCGTCACCATTCAGGAGACCGATGTCGGGCAGCTGATACGCTCGCAGCCCGCGGCCTGGGACGCCATCCTGCTCGATGTCGACAACGGCCCGGAAGGCATCGTCCACAAATCCAACGACGCGCTCTACAGCCTGCAGGGCCTCGCAGCCGCACGCAGCGCCCTCAAGCCGGGCGGCGTGCTGGCGGTGTGGTCGCAAGGTCCCGACAACGGCTTCACGCGGCGGCTGAAGCAGGCAGGCTTCGGGGTCGAAGAGGTCAGTACGCGCGCCAACGGCAAGCGCGGCGCGCGCCATATCATCTGGATCGCCACCAAGACGTAAAGCCGGCGGCTCAATCCTGGTGCAGGATGAATTCCAGATAGAGGTTGCGCTGCAGGATCGAGTGGTTGTCGTCGGAGATCAGCGACACCATCAGCGCGCCGTCGTCGCGGGTCCAGACGTCGAGCCCTTCCATATTGTCGATCTGGTAGCCCATGTCGGCCTCCAGCAGCACCGGCCCGTCGGCGACCGCGCCCTTCTCGACGCTTTCGCCATAGATGCGCCGCAGCCGCATCTTGACGCCCCTCGCCATCGAGAAACTGCGCTCCAGAAGCAGCAGATCGCCATCCGGCAGGAAGGCCCCGTCGGTGATGTCGAAATCGCCGTTGCGCTTGACAGTAAAGACGCCCTTGTGCGGCCCTTCGATGATGGCGGCATAGATGTTGCCGGTTTTGTCGAGGCTCTTTTCGGAGACCACGACCAGGCCGCCCTCATGCTGACCGTTGGCATTGGCGTGGGTGACGGTCTCGAAGCCGCGATTCTGGCGCAGCTCCTGGGCCGGAACGACGAAATCCAGCGGCTTGAACGACGCCTTCATGTCGTTGGGGTCGATCTTGAACTGGGCGACGCGGTGGCTGCGCTCGAAACCGACGGTGGCAATGCCGTCCTTGACCGCGAGGCCTTCCGCATCGACCTCCCATTTCCTGTCGATCGGCCGGCCGGTCTCGTCGACCATCTGCTGCATGCGGAAATTCTGGATGCCGGAGGGCCGCTTTTCCGCGTCGCGGACCACCGTGCCGAAGAACCAGAAGCCGGTGTCGGCAACGCCGATGAAGTCACCGCCGGCCTTCAGGAAGCGGAAGGCCGACAGCGCGCCGAAATCGCGTGTCGGCGAGGTCATCTCCAGCCCGCCGACGAATTCGAAAGGGCCGAATTGCTTGTCGGCACGGCCAATGTGAAATTCGGTGATCGGGCGGGCCGAGATTTCGACCGGTTCGATAGAACCAGAGTCGGGCGAACCGGCTGCCGCCGAAGCCACACCGGAAAGCAGGGCGATGGCGGCGAAAAGCGTCTGCTGAAAGCCGCCGCGCCTGGAGATCATCCGGCGCGCCGCATACCACCGCCGCGCCGCGTATCCTTCGCGCTTTCCTCGGCAAACAGCGAAGCCAGCTGCTCGGTCATGGCGCCAGCCAGCTCCTCGGCATCGACGATGGTGACGGCGCGGCGGTAGTAGCGCGTGACATCGTGGCCGATGCCGATGGCCAAGAGTTCCACCGGCGAACGCGTCTCGATCAGCTCGATGACGGCGCGCAGATGGCGTTCGAGATAATTGCCCGGATTGACCGACAGCGTCGAATCGTCGACCGGCGCGCCGTCCGAGATCATCATCAGGATCTTGCGCTGCTCGGGCCGGGCGATCAGCCGGTTATGCGCCCACAGCAGCGCCTCGCCGTCGATATTTTCCTTGAGCAGGCCTTCGCGCATCATCAGGCCGAGATTGCGCCGTGCCCGCCGCCACGGATGGTCGGCCGATTTGTAGATGATGTGGCGCAGATCGTTGAGCCGGCCTGGGTTCGGCGGCTTGCCGTCCTTCAGCCATTTCTCGCGCGCCTGCCCGCCCTTCCACGCCCGCGTGGTGAAGCCGAGGATCTCGACCGAGACGCCGCAGCGCTCCAGCGTGCGCGCCAAGATGTCGGCGCAGGTTGCCGCAACCGTGATCGGCCGGCCGCGCATCGAGCCGGAATTGTCGAGCACCAGCGTCACCACCGTGTCGCGAAATTTGGTGTCGCGCTCCTGCTTGAACGACAGCGGCTGCATCGGGTCGATGACGACCCGCACCAGCCTTGCCGGGTCGAGATAACCCTCTTCCAGGTCGAAATCCCAGGAGCGGTTCTGCTGCGCCATCAGCCGGCGCTGCAGGCGGTTGGCTAACCGCCCGACGACGCCGGACAGATTGGCCAGCTGCTTGTCGAGGAAGGCACGCAGCCGGTCGAGTTCTTCTTCTTCGCACAGCTCCTCGGCGCCGACCGTCTCGTCGAAAGCGGTGGTGAAGACCTTGTAGTCGATCTCTTTCGGCAGATTGGTGAAGGGATTGTCGTTGCGGCGCGCTTCGCCGGGTGTTTCGGCATCGGCGTCGTCATCGTCGGACAAATCGTCGGCGGTGGCGTCGGAGGCTTCCGTCTCGGCCGACTGCTCGTCATCGGCCGAAGCTTCGGCATCCTCGGACTGCGACTGCTCGGAGCCGGAATCCTCTTCGCCGCCCTCCTCGCTCTGCTCCTCGCCTTGCGGCTGGTTGTCGTCATTGTCCTCGGAATCTTCCGTCTCCTGGTCGTCGCCGAGTTCCTCGGCCATCTCCATGGAGGCGAGCATCTCTCGCACGACCCGGGCGAACGCCTGCTGGTCGCCGAGCTTGGCCGACAATCCGTCGAGGTCGGCCTTGGCCTTCTCCTCGACCCAGGGGCGCCAGAGCTCGACCAGCCGCTCGCCGCTTTTCGGGACCGGACGGCCGGTCAGCTTCTCGCGCACCATCAGGGCAAGAGCTTCCTCGATCGGCGCGTCTGCCTTGTCCTTGATGTCGACGAGGTTGGCCTTGGCGTATTTGTCCTCCAGCATCGAGCCGATATTGTCGGCGACGCCCTGCATGGCGCGTGAGCCGATCGCCTCGACGCGGGCCTGCTCGACCGCGTCATAGATGGCGCGGGCCGCCTTGCCTTCCGGCGCCAGCTTGGTGTGGATGCGCACATCGTGGCAGGCGCGCTTCAGCGCCATGGAATCGCCGAGGCCGCGGGTGATCGCAATATCGGTCTTCGACGCCTTCTTCGGCAATTCGGGCAGACGCGCACGGCTGCCGGCGAGCGCCGGCCGGTCCTTGGCGAAACCGACTTCCAGTTCCTTGTCGCCGGCAATGGCGCGCATGCAGACGGTGACGGCACGCTTGAAGCTGTCGGCTTCAGACCCCGTCTTCGACTTGTTGCGCGTGTTGTCGCCCGGCCCCGCCATTGAGACTGTGCTTACCCCAGGACCACGTTGGCGGCGCTCTCGGGCAAATCCTCGCCGAAGGCGCGCTGATAGAACTCGGCCACCACCGAGCGCTCCAGTTCGTCGCACTTGTTGAGGAAGGTCAGCCGGAACGCCATGCCGATATTGCCGAATATCTCGGCATTCTCGGCCCAGGTGATCACGGTGCGCGGGCTCATCACGGTCGACAGATCGCCGTTGATGAAGGCCGAGCGCGTCATGTCGGCGACGCGCACCATCTTGTTGACGATGTCTTTGCCCTTGCCGTCGCGATAGTGCTTGGCCTTGGCCAGCACGATGGCGACTTCGTTGTCGTGCGGCAAATAGTTCAGCGTGGTGACGATCGACCAGCGGTCCATCTGCGCCTGGTTGATCTGCTGGGTGCCGTGATAGAGGCCGGTGGTGTCGCCAAGGCCGACCGTGTTTGCGGTCGAGAACAGCCGGAAGGCCGGATGCGGGCGAATGACCCGGCTCTGGTCGAGCAGCGTCAGCCGGCCTGACGATTCCAGCACGCGCTGGATGACGAACATCACATCCGGACGGCCGGCATCATACTCGTCGAAGCACAGCGCGACATTGTGCTGGTAGGCCCAGGGCAGGATGCCGTCGCGGAATTCGGTGATCTGCAAGCCGTCCTTGACCACGATCGCGTCCTTGCCGACGAGATCGATACGGCTGACATGGCTGTCGAGGTTGACGCGCACGCAGGGCCAGTTGAGGCGGGCGGCGACCTGTTCGATATGGGTCGACTTGCCGGTACCGTGATAGCCCGACACCATGACGCGGCGGTTGTAGGCAAAGCCCGCAAGGATCGCCATCGTCGTGTTCTTGTCGAACAGATAGTCCGGGTCGATGTCGGGCACATGCTCCGATGTCACCGAATAGGCCGGCACCACCATCTTGGATTCGAAGCCGAATTTCTCCTTCACCGACACCGTCGTGTCGGGCAGGTTGGCGATGTCGCGATCGACCTTGTTCATATCTCTCAACGTCTCCACGGGCGAAACGTCTGATTTCGCCGGCAATCGATTTTGTCCGGGGGCGGTCTTAAAGCCTTTTCCAACCTTATGAAAGTTGGAAAACGACACGAACCGTATGGTCGCTCAGCACAGGCCCGCCTGTTTGAGCACGCGATAGGCTTGCAGCACATCGCGGAACCGGTCTTCCGAACCTCTGTCGCCACCATTCGCATCCGGATGGTGTAGTTTCACCAGTTCCTTATAGCGCGCCTTGATCTCCTTGCCAGTCGCCTTTGTATCAAGACCAAGCGTTTCCAGCGCCTTGGCCTCAAGCGGCTTGGCCTTGCGCTCGCGCGCCTCGCGCGGATCCTTGGGTCCCTTGAACAGGTCGAACGGGTCGCGCATGCGGTTATAATAGCCGGCGCGGCCGGAACGCATCTGGGCCATATCGGGCGACGACCGGGTCGAGGCCCCGTTGGCGCCCATCTTCCAGGTCGGCCGGTGCCCGGTCATGGCTTCCTTCTGGAAGCGCGCGACCTCGGTGTCCGGTACGCCGGAAAAGTAGTTGAAGCCCTTGTTGTACTCGCGCACATGATCGAAGCAGAAGTGGAAATACTCACCCTCCTTCATGCGCCCGACCGGCGCACGATGGGTGCCCGCTTCCTTGCAGCCGTCCCACTGGCAGATCGGCGAGTGCGACTTCAGCTCCGCGTCCTTGTCGGGGCGGACGCGAATCTTCTCGAAATATTTGGGGTACGGCTTCATCTTACCCATTTATGGGGCGTTCGCAGATGCGAAACAAGAATTGACATTTTCGCGATCATCGCCCTAACCGCTGAATCGCGGCATAAAGCAGGCGAATGGCGGATTTTGTTGCGCGGCGGCGGCCCCTCGCGAAACCGATTTTCGGTTTCCAGGCCGAGACGCCAACGATATGTGGTGAAGGGAGATGGCGATGTCCATACAGGCGACCATGGAAGACAAGCTCAACAAGGCATTTTCGCCGGACAGGCTGGTTATCATCAACGAGAGCCATCTCCATGCCGGCCACCACCATCACGGCTCCGACCATCACGGCACTTACGACGGCACCGGCGAGACGCATTTTCGCGTCCGCGTCGTCGCTTCCGCCTTTGCCGGCATGAGCCGCATCGACCGTCACCGCGCCGTCAACGAACTGCTTGCCGACGAACTGAAGGCCGGCGTGCATGCGCTGGCGATCGAACCCGCGGCTCCCGGCGAAAAGACCCGCTGGTAGGTCGCTTCCCCGCGCTCAGAGCACCGCTTCGATGAGGAACGGCCCGCGCCGTGACAGCGCACTGTCCAGCAACGCGTCGAAGCGCTCGCACGTATCGGCGCGAGCCGCCTCCACGCCCATGCCTTTGGCCAGCGACACCCAGTCTAGCGAGGGATGGTCGAGGTCGAGCATGCGCCTGGCGTTCTCGCCGATGGCGCCGACGCCGACATTCTTCATCTCGCCATGCAGGATCGCATAGGTTCGGTTGGAAAACACGATCGTCACCACGTCGAGCTTTTCCCGCGCCTGCGTCCACAATCCCTGCACCGTGTACATGCCGCTGCCGTCGGCTTCGAGATTGACCACCTTGCGGTCGGGACAGGCGATTGCCGCCCCGGTCGCCATCGGGATGCCGCCACCGATCGATCCGCCCGTGCCCATCATGTAGTCGTGCGGCGCGGCAAAGGCCGACAGCGCGAAGAAACGCCTGGCCGAGGTGACCGCTTCATCGCAGACGATCGCATCGGCCGGCAGTTTGCGCGCCACCGAAAGTGCGACGGCATCTTCCGTCAGCTTGCCGTTCGGCGTTGCCTCGTCGGGAAAAGCGGCCGCCAGCACCTTGTGTTGCGACGGCTTGATGCCAAGTTCGTCGCGAAGCGCCTCCAGCGCCGCATGCAGATCGTCGCCATGGGCGGCCAATGTCAGCACCTCGCAGCCTTCCCGGACAAGCCGTCCCGGTTTTCCCGGATAGGCGAAGAAGGCAACCGGCTCCTTTGCGCCGACCAGGATCAGAACATCGACGTCGCTCAGCACAGCCATCGCCGCATCGACCGGATAGGGGATGCGGGTCGGCGCGACACGCCCGCGCCCGCGTTGCATCCGTGCGATCAGAACCTCGCCGAACAGCCGGACGTCGCTGCCCGTCGAGATCTGCCCGGCGATGGCGAGCGCATCGGCGCGCGCGGCCTTTCCGCGAACGATCATGCCGGCCCGCCCCGGAGCGGCACGGATCGCCGCGGCGATCTTGCGTACCGCGTCCATATCGACGGCCGGCGTCGGCGCCAACGTCACCTTGCCGGGCAAAACGGCGTCGACTTCGCCCCAGGCGGCATCCGCCGGCAGGATCAGGGTCGCGACGCCGGGTGGTGTCAGCGAGGCGCGAAAGGCCGCTTCAGCTGCCGGCACGACATCGGCCGGACCCTTGACGCGGCCGACCCAGTTGGACATCGGCGCCGCAAGGCTCTCGATATCGCTGGTGAGTGGGGCATCGAGCGGCAGATGGTAAGAGGCGTGGTCGCCGACGATGTTGATCATCGGGCTGAAGGCACGCCGGGCATTGTGCATGTTGGCGAGCCCATTGGCCAGGCCGGGACCGGTATGCAGCAGCGTCGCGGCCGGCCGATCGGTCATCCGCGCATAGCCATCGGCGGCACCCGTCACCACGCCTTCGAACAGCCCGAGCACGCAACGCATTTTCGGCTTGCGGTCAAGCGCTGCAACGAAGTGCATTTCGGAGGTGCCGGGATTGGCGAAGCAGACCGTCACATCATTGGCCAGAAGCACGTCACACAGGACATCGGCGCCGTTCATGCAATTCCCTCCCGCTCAAGATCGCAGAGCAGTTGCACCCGCGAGCACCTGCAGCAATGTCCTGCCGCTACTTTTGATCTAATCCAGTGCCGTAAAGATCAGCCAACCGTCGATTTCAGGAATGCCAGCGCGGCCGCGGTCAGCGCGTCGCCGTACGTATAGGCGCTGCCGTCGAACAGCGTAACCTTGGTGCCCGTCGAGCGCAGGCGCTCGGCAAAGGCCTTGGAGTCCTCGCTCCGGCCCGATGCCCCGCGAATAGGCGATGAAAGTCGGCGGGTGCTTGCGGCCATCGACATAGCTGGCCGGCGAAAGTGCCGCCCATTGCGCGGGATCGGAAAAGACGCGGGCATAGGCCCGGACCATACCGCCATTCTTGGCAAGTGCTGCAAGATCATAGGCCCTGGTGTCGTCGAGGATGAGCGCGGCTATGCCCGGCAATCCGCCGCGCATGCCGGTCAGCGCAACCAGATGGCAGCCGGCCGAATGGCCCATGCCGACGATGCGGTTGGGATCGCCGCCATGCCGGGCGATGTTGGCCCTGATGTAAGCATAGGCCTTTTCGACGTCACCAGCCTGGGTGGCGACATTGGCCTGCGGCAGCATGCGGTAATCGATGGAGACGAAGCAGAAGCCGTTGGCGAGCAGGAAGGCCGGTTTGGCGTCCACCTGACTGCGTTTGCCAAACTGCCAGGTGCCGCCATGAACGAAAAACACGACCGGCAGGCCGATTGCACCATCGGGCGCGTAGATGTCGAGCTTGGCCGGCCCGTAGTCGAAGGTTTCTGGCGTGGGCCGGCGTGTTTTCCACGCGGCCGACGCTTCCAACGGCAGCATCGCCGCCATGGAGGCCATGATCAGGCTTCGTCGATCGATCATCATTGTCTCCTGGCAAGGCAAGACTGCACGCGGCCGCCCCAGCCGTCCAGTCAGGGGTTCGCAACACACCCGCTACCCGCGCTGAATACGGCTCCGCAACGAGCGCTTTGGTCTCGCGGAGTAGCCTCAATCCTTAAGATCGCGGCCACCTCTTCACATGAAGGGAACAAACGGTGCCCCCCGGCAGTTGAATGCGAGACGAGCCGAATGGAAGCCACAGCGGCTCCGAGGGCAAAAGCATCATGCGAGAGAACCAGTCTGACGTCTTCGATCTCTTTTCGGAAATTTACACCAACGCGGCGCAGGAAGAGATCAGCATCCAGCAATATCTCCTTGCCTGCCGCGAGGACAAGTCGATGTATGCCTCGGCGCCTGAACGGATGGTCGAGGCGATCGGCGAGCCGAACCTGGTCGACACCAGCAAGGATGAGCGGCTCGGCCGCATTTTCTCCAACCGGACCCTGAAAGTGTACCCCTCCTTCGCCGATTTCTACGGCATGGAGGATACAATCGAGCGCATCGCCGGCTATTTTCGCTATGCGTCCCAGGGGCTCGAGGAGCGCAAGCAAATCCTCTATTTGCTCGGCCCGGTGGGCGGCGGCAAATCCTCCCTTGCCGAGCGGCTGAAGAAGTTGATGGAACAGCGTCCGATCTACACGCTGAAGGTCGGCAACCAGGTCAGCCCGGTTTTCGAATCGCCGCTTGGCCTTTTCCATCCCGATCGCATGGGCGACCTGCTGGAGGATAAATACGGCATTGCACGGCGCCGCTTGAACGGGCTCATTTCGCCATGGGCGGCCAAGCGGCTCGACGAACTTTCCGGCGACATTTCCAAGTTCAGCGTCGTCAAGCTGATGCCGTCGCGACTGCGCCAGATCGGCATCGCCAAGACCGAGCCCGGCGACGAGAACAATCAGGACGTTTCGGCCCTGGTCGGCAAGGTCGACATCCGGCAATTGGAAAACTTCAGCCAATCCGATCCGGACGCCTATTCCTATAGTGGCGGACTGAACCGGACCACCCAGGGCCTGCTTGAATTCGTCGAAATGTTCAAGGCGCCTATCAAGGTCCTGCATCCGCTGCTGACCGCCACCCAGGAAGGCAGCTACAACGGCACCGAAAATTTCGGCGCCTTTCCCTACCAGGGGATCATCGTGGCCCATTCCAACGAGTCGGAATGGCTGCAGTTCAAGAACAACAAGAACAATGAGGCTTTTCTCGATCGCATCCTTGTCGTCAAGGTGCCGTATTGCCTGCGGATAACCGAAGAGCGGCAGATCTACGAGAAACTGCTGCGGGAGAGCGAGTTGGCCGCCAGTCCCTGCGCTCCAGAGGTGCTGGACATCCTCAGCCGGTTTACCGTCTCGACCCGCTTGGCCGAGCACGACAATTCGCCGCTCTACACCAAGATGCGCGCCTATGATGGCGAGAACCTCAAGGAAGTCGACCCCAAGGCAAAGTCGGTTCAGGAATATCGGGACGCCGCCGGCGTAGATGAGGGCATGGCAGGCGTCAGCACGCGCTTCGCCTTCAAGATCCTGTCGCAGACCTTCAACTACGACACCGAAGAGGTGGCCGCCGACCCCGTGCATCTCATGTACATCCTGGAGGAGGCAATCAAGCGCGAACAGTTTCCGAAGGAGACGGAAGCCGCCTATCTGGAGTTCATCAAGTCCGAGCTGGCCGCGCGGTATGCCGAATTCATCGGCCATGAGATCCAGAAAGCCTATCTGGAATCCTACAGCGAGTACGGCCAGAACCTTTTCGACCGCTACATCGCCTATGCCGACGCCTGGATCGAAGACCAGGACTACAAGGATCCCGACACAGGCCAGATCCTCAACCGCGAGGTTTTGGACAACGAGCTTTCACAGGTCGAAAAACCGGCCGGCATCGCCAATCCCAAGGACTTCCGCAATGAGGTGGTGAAATTCACCCTGCGCGCCCGTGCAAGAAACCATGGCCGCAACCCGGCGTGGACAAGTTACGAAAAGCTGCGGGAAGTCATCGAAAAACGCATGTTCGGCCAGGTCGAGGACCTCCTGCCGGTGATCAGTTTCGGCTCCAAGCAGGACAGTGTCACGGAAAAGCGGCACAATGAATTCGTGCAGCGGATGGTCGAGCGCGGCTACACCGAGCGGCAGGTGCGTCGCCTTGTGGACTGGTACATGCGGGTGAACAGGGCGGGTTAGAGAACCCGGATGGTTCCATGCCGATCTTCATCGACCGCCGCCTGAACCCGAAAGACAAAAGCCTCGGCAATCGCCAGCGCTTCCTGCGACGCGCGCGCGAGGAATTGAAACGCAGCATACGCGATCAGATCCGCACCGGCAGGATCGCCGACGCGGATTCCGAGCATGCCGTGCGCATGCCCGAAAGAGGCACAAGCGAGCCGAGCTTCAACAACGCCCGCGACAGCGGCAGGCGCCAGCACATCTTGCCGGGCAACAGGCATTTCTCCGCTGGAGACCTGATCCCCAAGCCCGGCGGGGGCGGCGGGGGAGCATCGTCGCCGGGAAACAAGGCATCTGAAGACGACTTTCGTTTCGTGCTGTCGCGCGAGGAAGTGCTCGATCTTTTCTTCGAGGATCTCGAGCTCCCGGACATGGTCAAGCTCAACCTCAAGGAGATCCTTGCCTTCAAGCCGCGCAGAGCCGGCTTCGCCGCCACAGGTTCGCCGACCAACATCAATGTTGGCCGCACGATGCGCAACAGCCACGGCCGCCGCATTGCGCTGAGGCGCCCCAAGCAGGTCGAACTGGATGCGATCCTCGAGGAAATCGCCTCGCTCGAGTCGACGCCATCCAGCGCCGACGCGCGCCAGCGTATTGCGGCATTGCGCGAAGAACTCGACCGGCTGGAACGCCGCCGCCGCCGGATTGCCTATGTCGATCCGGTCGACATCCGCTTCAACCGCTTCGATTCCCGGCCGGTGCCGAACGCCAATGCCGTCATGTTCTGTCTTATGGACGTGTCCGGGTCCATGGGCGAGCGCGAGAAGGATCTGGCCAAGCGCTTCTTCGTCTTGCTGCACCTGTTCTTGAAACGGCGCTACGACCGCATCGAGATTGTCTTCATCCGCCACACGCACCTGGCTCAGGAGGTCGACGAGGAAACATTTTTCTACAACACCCAAAGCGGCGGCACCGTCGTTTCCACCGCGCTGGAGGAAATGCACCGTATTATCACCAGCCGCTACCCGGCCCATGACTGGAACATCTATGCCGCCCAGGCCTCGGACGGCGACAATTTCGCCGGCGATTCGGAGCGATGCATTTCGCTGCTCAATGGCGAGCTCATGCGGCTGTGCCAGTATTTTGCGTATGTCGAGATCATCGACGAGCGTGAAGCTCATATTTTCGGCTCGACAGAAAACGGGACATCGCTGTGGCGTGCCTACAACTCCATCGACCAGAAATGGCCGAACTTCCAGATGAGCCGCATCGCCACACCCGCCGATATCTATCCGGTTTTTCGCCAGCTCTTTGGCAGGCAGCCGGCCGCCCTCAAGAGGGCATGAGGTTCCCGATGGCCAGACAAGCGAGCAAATCCAGCCTGCTTTTTTCAGGGTCCGACTGGGATTTCAAAACATTGTCGCGGGCCTATGACGCTATCGAGGCACTTGCGGTCGAAGAGCTTCATCTGGACACCTATCCCGTTCAGATGGAGATCATCTCGTCGCAGCAGATGCTCGACGCCTATTCGTCCATCGGCATGCCATTGATGTACCGTCACTGGTCTTTCGGCAAACATTTCCTCCACCAGGATCTGCTCTATCGCAAGGGCGGGCGGGGGCTTGCCTATGAACTGGTCATCAATTCCAATCCCTGCATCGTCTATCTGATGGAGGAAAACACCATGGCGCTGCAGGCCCTGGTGACGGCCCACGCAGCGCTCGGGCACAATCATTTCTTCAAGAACAATCAGCTGTTCAAACAGTGGACGGATGCGGGTGCGATCCTCAGCTACCTGGACTTCGCCAAGGGCTACATAGTCCGTTGCGAGGAGCGGCACGGCCTCGCCGCCGTCGAGGCTGTTCTCGATTCCGCCCACGCGCTGATGGATCAGGGCGTGTTTCGCTATCACCGGCCGCCGAGGTTGTCGTCGGAACGGCAACGCGAAGGAATTCGCGAGCGTCTCGAATACGAGGAGCGCTCCTACAACGACTTGTGGCGTACACTGCCGGCCTCGCAGCAAGCGGCCAACGACAAGGGCCAGGACCCAGAGTGGAAGAAATCGCTCAATCTGCCCGAGGAAAACCTGCTCTATTTCCTGGAAAAGAACAGCCCAGTCCTGGAGCCCTGGCAGCGCGAGATCATCAGGATCGTTCGTGTCATCGCGCAATATTTTTACCCGCAACGGCAGACACAGGTGATGAACGAAGGTTGTGCCACTTTCGTGCACTATACGCTGATGAACATGCTGTTCGACCGCGGCCAGATCAGCGAAGGCGCCATGCTCGAAATCCTGCGCAATCATTCCAACGTGGTCTTCCAGCCGGCCTTCGACGATCCGCGTTTTTCCGGCATCAACCCCTATGCTCTCGGCCTCGACATGATGCAGGACATTCAGCGCATCTCGACCGAACCCACGGCCGAGGACCGCGATTGGTTCCCCGACATGGCCGGCCAGGGCAACTGGCGCGAGGTCCTGCTGGACGCCTGGGCCGAGCATCGCGACGAATCCTTCATCCGCCAGTACCTCAGCCCGGCCTTGATCCGGAAATGGCGGTTTTTTGTGCTCGGCGACGCTGCCGACCAGCCGCATTGCCTGGTCGCGTCCATCCACGATGAGCGCGGCTACGCCAAGATACGCGCCGCGCTCGCCAACAGTTATGATCTCGGCGCGAACCGGCCGGACATTCAGGTGGTGGATGTCGATCTGCTCGGCGACCGCCATTTGCGGCTGCAGCACAAGGTCAATGACGGCATCCTTCTCGAGGATGCCAGCCGCGACGCCACGCTTCGTCACATCCGCAGGCTTTGGGGTTATGAAGTCAGCCTGGCGGCCATGGATGCCGAGACCGGCGCGACGATCCACGAACGCTCGACGAGCCAGATCGCGGGATGACGGCACCCGGTCTCCCGGCGCACATCAGGCGTCGCCGGCTGGCCTGATCCTCAGCCTTGCGATCCGGTTCTTGTCGCGTTTCATGACGATGAAGCGCTTGCCGTGGAACGTAAAAGCCTGCTTCTCCTCGGGGATCGATTGCGTCTCGTGGATGACGAGGCCGGCAATGGTGGTTGCCTCCTCATCCGGCAGGTTCCAGTCGAGAGCCCGGTTGAGGTCACGGATCGGCACCGTACCGTCGACGACCACGGAGCCGTCGGCCTCCTGCTTGACGCCCTGTATGTCGACATCGTGCTCGTCGGCGATCTCGCCGACGATCTCCTCGATAATGTCCTCCAGCGTCACCAGCCCTTCGACCTCGCCATATTCGTCGACGACGACGGCGAAATGCGCCTTGCGGCGAAGGAAGGCGTTGAGCTGTTCCTGCAAGGTCGTGGTGTCGGGCACGAACCAGGGTTTCGAAGCGATCTTCATCACGTCGATCCTGGAGAAATCGTTGCCGACTTCGTTCAAGGCGCGCAGCAGATCCTTTGCATGCAGCACGCCGACGATGTTGTCGAGCGAACCTTTCCACAGCGGCATGCGGGTGTGCGGGCTTTGCAAAATCTCGCGCACCACCGCTTCCGGCGCATTGTCGGCATTGACCGAGCGCATGTTGGTGCGGTGGACCATGATGTCGGAGACTTCGAGTTCGGCGAGATCGAACAGGCCGCCGACGCGGTCGCGATCCTCGCGCACCACCTGGCCGTCGCGGCGGAAATCGTCGACCGCGCCGCGCAATTCGTCCTGGCTGGAACGCTGCGGCTCGATGCGCGAAAGCTCGTACCCGAACATGGCAAGCAGGCGCGTGCGCACGGCAACGAGCAGCACGATGAGGATGGCAAGGACGGCGACAACGATCCAGCCGGGCTCGTTCATCTCCGGTCGCTTTCCTTTGGGTGGTTTTCCCTCAGAAACGACAGCACTTCCGATGCCGGAACATCCTTGGCAATGAAAGCCTGGCCGACGCCGCGCGTCAGGATGAAGGTCAGCGCGCCGCGCGACACCTTCTTGTCCTGGGTGATAAAGGCAAGCAGCGCCTCGGCGTCAGGCAGATCGCCCGGGATGTCGGCTATTCGCCAGGGCAGGCCGACGGCGCGCAGATGCGCCTCGACGCGCGCGGCATCGTCGGGGCTGGCCAGATTGAGCCGCGACGAGAACCGGTAGGCCAGCGCCATGCCGATCGCGACCCCTTCGCCATGGACGAGACGGCTTCCGTCATATTGGGTGGCGGCTTCCAGCGCGTGGCCGAATGTGTGGCCGAGATTGAGCAGCGCGCGGTCGCCGGTCTCGAACTCGTCACGCGCAACCACGTCGGCCTTGGCGCGGCAGGCTTCGGCAATCGCCTGCGCCCTCTCCGGCCCGCCGGCAAAAACCTGGACCCAATTCTTTTCCAGCCAGGCGAAAAATTCCGGCCGGTCGATGAGCCCGTATTTGGCGAGCTCGGCATAGCCGGCGCGGAATTCCCGGATCGGCAGCGTGTCGAGCACCCCTGTGTCGGCCAACACCAGTTTCGGCTGATGGAAGACGCCGACAAGGTTCTTGCCGCGTGGGCTGTTGATGCCGGTCTTGCCGCCGACCGAGGAATCGACCTGCGCCAGCAGCGAGGTCGGAATCTGCACGAAATTCATGCCGCGCCGAACGATGCCGGCGGCAAAGCCGGCAAGGTCGCCGATAACGCCGCCGCCGAAGGCGATGACGATGTCGCCGCGCTCCAGTTTCGCAGCCAGCACACCGTCGACCACCTCTTCGAGATGGGCAAAACTCTTGGTCTTCTCGCCAGGCGGCAGGGTGATCACCGCGGTCTGGATGCCACCCGTTTCGAGGCTGGCCTTCAGCGCATCGAGATGCGCTGCCGCGACATTGGCGTCGGTGACGACCGCGGCGCGTGTGCCCGGCAGCCGGCGCGCAATCTCGGCACCCGCGCGGGCCAACAACCCCGAGCCGATCAGAATGTCGTAGGTCCGGTCGCCAAGGCCTACTTCGACGACAACGGGTGCCTCGATGCTCACTGTTCCACCTCGCCCGTCGCAGCCGCCTGATCAATGCCGAAATGCCGGCACAGCGCGTCCACCACCTCGGTAGCGATGACTTCCTTGCGGTCGTCGCGGGTCGGCACTGTGACGTCCGATGTCGCGTAGACCGGATAGCGCTCGCCCATCAGCCGCTCCAGCACGGCGCGCGGGTCGGCGCTTTTCAGGAGCGGCCGGTTCTGTTTCTTGGCGACGCGATCCATCAGAAGGTCGAGTTCGGCCTTCAGCCACACCGAGACGCCCTGCGCTGCAATCGCCTCGCGCGTCTGCGCATTCATGAAGGCGCCGCCGCCGGTCGACAGCACCTGCGGCCCGTTTTCCAGCACGCGCAGGATGACGCGCTGCTCCAGCGCCCTGAATTCGGTCTCGCCGTAGCGCTCGAACAGTTCCGGAACGGTCATGCGCGAGACGCTTTCGATCTCCTGGTCGCTGTCTATGAAGGGCAGCGCCAGCATCGTCGCCACCTTGCGGCCGATCGCCGTCTTGCCGGCGCCCATCAGTCCGACGAAGACGACGGAACGGCTGCCCAGCCTGCCGAGCAACGCGGCGTGGTTCTCGTCTGGAGGATTTGCTGGCAGCGCGTTCATCGGATATTTCGAAGGCCCTCTTTGCCGGCGTATCGACATGAAAAGCCCGTTTGCGTCAAGCGTGGCAAGTGCCTTGAACCCGATATGGACCGGCAGGGTCTGCATCAGAAGTTGCTAACAGGCCCCAGCTTCTTCCTTGAATTGGCCGGATTGGCGTCCCATAAGGGGACAGGGTTTGGAAACGCAGAACAAGAAGACGGGCGAAAATTGATGCCGACACTGTTTCGCTTTGTCGTGGTAACGGCGATTCTGGCTGGCATTGCCTATGGTACGATGTTCGCACTGGTGATGTTCGTCGAGCCAAAGAAGGGGGAAATGAGCGTGCGCATCCCTCCGGAAAAGCTCAATCCCAAGAAAAGCTGAATGAACAGCGCGGCCCGCATCGAAGCCTTTCTGGAAATGATGAGCGCCGAGCGGGGCGCGGCCGAAAACACGCTTTCCTCCTACCGCCGCGACCTCGAGGACGCTTCCGGCGCGATCGATGGCGGGCTGGCCGGTGCCGCCGCCGCCGATATCCGCGCCTATCTCGACGACATTGCCGCCCGCGGCTTTGCCGCCACGTCGCAGGCGCGCAAACTGTCGGCGATCCGCCAGTTCTTCAAATTCCTCTACGCCGAAGGCCTGCGCGGCGATGACCCGACCGGCACGCTGGACAGCCCGAAAAAGGGCCGCCCGCTGCCCAAGACGATGAGCGAGGCCGACACCGGCCGGCTGATCGACCGTGCAGCAATTGAAGCCGGCGATGTCTCGTCGGGCGATGGGGACAGCCTGGCATCACTGCGCCTGCATGCGCTGGTCGAGGTGCTTTACGCCACCGGCCTGCGCGTTTCCGAGCTGGTCGGCTTGCCGGTGACGGTGGCGCAACGCGACGACCGCTTCTTCATGGTGCGCGGCAAGGGCGACAAGGAGCGCATGGTGCCGCTCTCCGCCAAGGCACGCGCGGCGATGAAGACCTGGCTTGCCGCCCGCGCCAAGGTGCCAGCCTTCGCCGACAGTCCGTTCCTGTTTCCGGCCGCCTCGGACAGCGGCTATCTCTCGCGCCAGGTCTTCGCGCGTGACCTGAAAGGGCTGGCGGCAAGGGCCGGCATTGCCTCGGCGAAGATCTCGCCGCACGTGCTGCGCCATGCTTTCGCCAGCCATCTCCTGCAGAACGGCGCCGATCTGCGGGCCGTGCAGCAATTGCTTGGCCATGCCGACATATCGACGACACAGATTTACACCCATGTGCTGGAAGAGCGGCTGGTGCGGCTGGTCAACGATCATCATCCGCTTGCCGACTAGGCCTCATATCGCTATGTGAGGACGACATTTCACCGCCCGGAGCCTTGGATTCAAGGGTTCCGTCAGCCACTGCCTTCCGACGTATCGGTCCGCTCACGCATGTATAATTACCTCGATTTCGAAAAGCCGGTGCAGGACCTCGAGGGCAAGATCCTCGAGCTGAAGAAGCTTGCCGAGAATGGCGAGGCGGTCGATGTCGGCGACGAGATCAACCGTCTCGAGAAGCGCTCCCGCGACGCATTGCGCGATGCCTACAAGGCGCTGACGCCTTGGCAGAAGGTGCAGGTGGCGCGCCATCCCGACAGGCCGCATTGCGTCGACTACATCAAGGGCCTGTTCACCGATTTCACGCCGCTGGCCGGCGACCGCAATTTCGGTGAGGACCAGGCGATCGTCGGCGGTTTCGCCCGTTTCCGCGGCGAACCCATTGCCATCATCGGCCAGGAAAAAGGTTCCGACACAGCCAGCCGCCTGAAGCACAATTTCGGCTCGGTTCGGCCGGAGGGCTACCGCAAGGCGGTACGGCTGATGGAACTGGCCGACCGCTTCAAGATCCCGCTCCTGACGCTGGTCGACACGGCCGGCGCCTATCCCGGAGTCAACGCCGAGGAGCGCGGCCAGGCGGAGGCTATCGCCCGTTCAACCTCGACCTGTCTCGGCCTGAAAGTACCGTCGATCTCGGTGGTCATCGGCGAAGGCGGTTCGGGCGGCGCCATTGCCATCGCCACCGCCAACCGCGTCTACATGCTCGAACACGCCATCTATTCGGTGATTTCGCCGGAAGGTGCCGCCTCGATCCTGTGGCGCGACACGACACGATCGAAGGACGCGGCGACCAACATGAAGATCACCGCGCAGGATCTTCTGGAACTGAAGATCATCGACGCCATCATCCCCGAGCCGCTCGGCGGTGCGCATCGCGGCGCCGAAACCGTGATCGCCGCGACCGGAGACCTCATCGCCAGGACGATGAAGGACTTCGCCGGCGCCAACACCGATTTCCGCGAACAGCGCCGCGAAAAATACCTGGCCATGGGCCGCAGTCTCTGACCACAGGCACCCTTGGCCGCAACAATGTGGCGGAGCGGAGCATTTTTGCCACAAAAATGCCGCTGCATTCGGCTCAATGAGACTGCCGCAGGGGGATGCGTCGGCACTTGCGGTAAGGAATTTATTAGGGTTAACGGGCTTAGGGTCCGTCGATGCGCAGTGTAGCAGCCGGGGCAGGAAACGTCCTGGCGCCAGAGAAAAGACGATATCTGTAGCCATGTTTGTCAAGCTTGCCCGCACCGGAATCCTGATCGCTGCCCTCGGCGTTGCCGGCTGCAACAATTCGTCGATGAAGGATTTTGCCCCGGAGGCCAACAAGCCGCTGCCCGACAAGATCCTCGCCGACATGAGGGCCAAGGGCATGGTCCGCACCTCGTCGGTGATGGCCCGCATCTTCAAGGAAGAAGGCAAGCTCGAGATCTGGAAGGCCAAGACCAACGGCCGCTATGACATGGTCGCCAGCTACGACATCTGCAAATGGTCGGGCAAGCTCGGGCCGAAATACACCGAAGGCGACCGCCAGGCGCCGGAAGGCTTCTACACGGTGCGCCCGGCGCAGATGAATCCGCGCTCGAACTACCATCTGTCCTTCAACATCGGCTATCCCAACGCCTATGACCGCGCCAATGGCCGCACCGGCTCCAATTTGATGGTGCACGGCGCCTGTTCGTCATCGGGCTGCTATTCGATGACCGATGCGCAGATCGAGCAGATCTATGCCTTCGGCCGCGATGCTTTCCAGGGCGGCCAGACCGAGTTCCAGATCCAGGCGTTTCCGTTCCGCATGACCGCCGCCAACATGGCGCGCTACCGCAACGACCCGAATTACGACTTCTGGAAGATGCTCAAGGTCGGCTACGACAATTTCGAGATCACCAAGGTGCCGCCGAAGGTCGATGTCTGCGAGAAGCGTTATGTCTTCAATCAGGTAGCCGCCGACGGTCAGACATTCGATCCGACTGGCGCCTGCCCGGCGACGACGCAGCCTGATTCGCTGAAGAGCGCCTACAATTCCTACATGAGCACCTATGACGCGGCGTTCAGCGGCGCGGTCAAGGCCAGCGTGCCGGCGCCCAAGCCGACCATCGCCGGTATCAAGGAAGCCAGCATCGTCTCCGACTGGTCCAAGCGCCGCGCACGCGGCGAACGCGTACCGATCGATCCGCCGTCGCTCAACAATGACGGCTCGGTCACCGAGACGGCACGCATGGGCCGCATCGATTCGCCCGCCGGCCGCAAGATGGCGGCTCTTGATGCCGAAAAAGCTGCCAAGCAGAAGGCCGAGGAGCAGAGGCTGGCTGCCATTGAGGCGGCCAAGCAAGCCAAGGAAGCCGCCAAGGCCCAGGCTCTGGCCGAAAAGGAGGCCGAGAAGGCCGCCAAGGAGGCCCCTGTCGCCACCGCGACCATCGCGGCTCCTTCGGAAACGGCGCCAATGGCTGAAACGCAAGCGGCGAGTGCCGACGAGAGTCGCGTGACGAAGCTGAAGAACAAGCTGCTCGGCATGTTCGGCGGTTGATATCGCCCGTGGCTGATCGCGCCGCTATTTATGACCTCAAGGGGCTGAACTGCCCCTTGCCCGTGCTCAAGGCCAAGAAGCGCCTCGCGGGGATGCAACCGGGCAGCCGGCTCTGGTTGGAGACCACCGACCCGCTCGCCGTCATCGACATTCCGGCATTCTGCTCCGAGAGCGGCCACCAGTTGATTGAAACGGCCGCGGTCTCCGGCGGCCATCGCTTCCTGGTCGAGCGCGGCGCGCCGTAATCGTTGGGGGCTACCGCCCGGCGATCGCCAGCGGATTGTTTTCCAGCGCCGCGCGGTCGGGCGTGTCAACCGACGGCCGGTCGGTGAAGGCGGCGAACAGCCTGCGGATATAATCTTCCGGCATGTCGAGCGTGATCAGCACCAGCCGCGTGCCACGCTGGCCATCCGGCCAGGACGGCA
Organism: Mesorhizobium sp. M7A.F.Ca.CA.001.04.2.1; assembly: GCF_003998485.1. Classification (NCBI taxonomy): domain Bacteria; kingdom Pseudomonadati; phylum Pseudomonadota; class Alphaproteobacteria; order Hyphomicrobiales; family Phyllobacteriaceae; genus Mesorhizobium; species Mesorhizobium sp. M7A.F.Ca.CA.001.04.2.1. Next base: position 35,386 of record NZ_RZQT01000015.1, on the reverse strand, counting down.
ATTGCACCGGCGGATGCAGGATCTTCTGCACGCCATGGATCACCAGCGGCCGCGACGGGTCTTCCCTGAGCTCGATGACGCCCTTCATGCGCAGCAGGCGCTCGCCATGGGTCGAACGCAGCAGGTCGAGGAACATCTCGATCGCCGAAAACGGCACCGGGCCGTCATGCACCAGCGAATAGGAGCGCACGCGCTGATCGTGACGATGGCCGTGGTCATGGCCATGCTCGTGATCATGACCAGCATGATGGTGATGATCGTGCGCCGCTTCCTCGCCAAGCCAGCGCCGCACATCGGCGGATTTGGTTGCCGGGTTGTAGAGGCCGCAATCAAACAGCGCCGCCACGCCTGTCTCCGTGTCGCCGGCATCGAGCAGTTCGGCGCCCGGATTGATCTGCCGCAGGCGCGCCCGCAGCATTTCCAGCTCATTGGGGTCGGTGGCCAGATCGGCTTTGCTGAGCACGATGCGGTCGGCGACGGCAACCTGCTTTACCGCCTCGACATGGGCATCGAGCGTGGCGTTGCCGTTGACGGCATCGACCAAAGTGATGACGCCGTCGAGCCGGAAGGCCTGGATCAGCGCCGGATGCGCCATGATCGACTGCAGCACCGGCGCCGGGTCGGCAAGGCCGGTGGTTTCGACGATGACGCGGGCGAGCCGGGCAATGCGGCCGGTCTGCAGCCGGTCGACCAGGTCGGCCAGCGTATCGACCAGTTCGCCGCGCACCGTGCAGCACAGGCAGCCGTCCGACAGCTGGATGATGCCGTCGGAAGACTGCTCGACCAGCAAATGGTCGATCGCCACCTCGCCGAACTCGTTGATGATCACCGCGGTGTCGGCCAGCGCCGGATCCTTGAGCAGCCGGTTGAGCAGCGTCGTCTTGCCGGCGCCGAGGAAGCCGGTCAGCACCGAGACTGGGATCGGGAAGCCGCTGCCCATTGGCTAGTTCGCAACCTTGACCGGCTGGTCGCCCTGCGCGGCGGAGCCGGCAATCTTCGGGCCGGTGCCGGCCGGTGCCGGCCTGTCGGGCCGCCAGCTCGGGATCGGCACATCGGCAAATTCCTGCGCGCCCTGGTCGAGGATGGCCTTCGGCGCCGGACCGGTGGCGCCGCCAAGGCCGACGGCAACCAGCGTCGGCACATGGTCGAGCTTTTCCTGATAGGGTGATTTCGGCACGTTCTTGGCGGCGGCCGGCGGCGCCTCGGACTGCTCCTGCGGCGTCTTCTTCTTGCAGACCTCGTCCTGCATGTCGTTGGGTGAGACCGTGTCGCCATAGGGCGCCAGCGTGGTGACGGTGGCCGAGCCGGCGACAGGCGTGTCGAACCCCTGATCGAGCAGTTTTGCCGCCGTCTCGGCGCGGGTGACCGCCGACTTCTCGCCAAGCACAACCGCGACCAGCGTGCGCCCGTTGCGCGTCGCCGAACCGATCATGTTGAAGCCGGAGGGGCAGACAAAGCCGGTCTTCATGCCATCGGCGCCGGGATAGCGGCCGATCAAGAGATTGTAGTTGGGGATCGCCTTCTTGCCGACGGCAAGGCCCTCGATCGAGAACCACGGCACATATTGCGGAAATTCGCGGCGGATCGCCATCACCAGCACGGCGAGGTCGCGCGCCGTCGTGTACTGATCCGGCGAATAGAGCCCGTTCGGATTGACGAAATGCGTGCCGTTCATGCCGAGCCGGGTCGCCTCGGCGTTCATCCGGTCGGCAAAGGCCGCCTGCGAACCGCCGACATTTTCGCCGACAGCCATGGCAATGTCGTTGGCCGATTTGACCAGCATCATCTTCAGCGCATTGTCGAGCCGCATCACCGAGCCCGGCTTGAAGCCCATCTTGCTTGGCGGCTCGGCGGCGGAGTGTTTGGTCACCTTGATCGGCGAATCGAGCTGTACCTCGCCGGCCGCGATCGCCCGAAAGGTGACGTAAGCGGTCATCAGCTTGCTCAGCGACGCCGGATACCAGCGCTTGAACGCATCCTGATGCTGCAGGATCTTGCCGCTGCCGAGGTCGAACACGACCACCGGATTGGCCAGCGCCGGCCCGGCCACAACCGACAGCGCGATTGTGCCAGCCGAGAATAGTTTGAGGAAATGCCTGTACCGCATGATCAAATCCGAAATCGCCTCTTGCCGTAGTCGCCCCTGGCTCCGTAAGATTTCATTACGCGATCGCCAGCATATGGTCCGACCCTCAAAAACCGGACCCCATTGTTGCGGTGCTATTTACTCTATGTGACGCCAAGATGGCAAAGTGCCTGGCGATCACAATTGCAAGGCAGCGGCCAACACCCGCCGTCCCAACAGCGAGATGGAACCATCATGCCAATCCTGAACCGTGCCGCCGAAATGCAGGACGAAGTTGCCGGCTGGCGCCAGCATCTGCATCAGACGCCAGAACTGAACTTCGACGTCTTCAAGACCGCCGCCTTCGTCACCGAGAAGCTGAAGGCTTTCGGCTGTGACGATGTGGTCACCGGGCTCGGCAAGACCGGCGTGGTCGGCATCATCCGCGGCCGCCAGGGCGAAGGTCCCACCATCGGCCTGCGCGCCGACATGGACGCGCTGCCGCTCAACGAGATATCAGGAAAACCCTACGCCTCGACCATCCCCGGCAAGATGCATGCCTGCGGCCATGACGGCCACACGGCGATGCTGCTGGGTGCGGCCAAATACCTCGCCGAGACGCGCAACTTCACCGGTTCGGTGGCGGTGATCTTCCAGCCGGCCGAAGAGGGCGGCGGCGGCGGCAACGAGATGGTCAAGGATGGCATGATGGAGCGTTTCGACATCTCCAGGGTGTTCGGCATGCACAACATGCCGGGCCTGCCTGTCGGGCAGTTCGCCATTCGCCCGGGCCCGATCATGGCGGCGACCGCCGAATTCACCATCACCGTGCACGGCAAGGGCGGCCACGCGGCGATGCCGCACGGCACGATCGACCCGATCGTCATCACCAGCCAACTGGTCGGCGCCTTGCAGACGATCGCCTCGCGCAGCACCGATCCGGTCGAGGCCGTGGTGGTGTCGGTGACCAAGTTCCACGCCGGTGACGCCTACAACATCATCCCCGAAACCGCCGAAATCGCCGGCACCGTGCGCACCTTGCGAAAAGAAATCGCCAAGAAGTCCGAAGAGCGCATCCGCAGCATTTGCGACGGGCTGGCGACCGCGTTCGGGGCCAGGATCGAGGTCGACTACCAGGCGAATTATCCCGTGACCTTCAACCACGCGGAAGAGACGGTGTTTGCCGGTGACGTCGCGATGAGTGTCGCCGGCGACGCCCATGTCCACCGCGGCATCCAGCCGGTGATGGGCGGCGAGGATTTCTCCTACATGCTCGAAGCCCGCCCCGGCGCCTTCATCTTCATCGGCAATGGCGACACCGCCGGTCTGCACCACCCGGCCTACGATTTCAACGACGAGGTCATCCCGCACGGCATGAGCTACTGGGTGAAACTGGCTGAAACCGCGCTGGCCGCCTGACAGCGGCAGCGCAGGCCGGCCGAATTGCCTTCGGCCGGCCTCTTGGCGAAACGATCCGAAGCGGCTATGTGTCTGGCCGCGTGGTCCCGTAGCTCAGTAGGATAGAGCGGCAGATTCCTAATCTGTAGGTCACAGGTTCGATTCCTGTCGGGATCACCATGCTTTTCATCAGCTTAGGAAATTGACGTCGTACTTGAAACAGTACGACGAATTCTAATCTCGGCGGGAATGCATCACCGAACAAGGAACGATCAGCTTCGCTACGAAGAGCGGGCACTACAATGGCCCTTTTGTCTGGCCGAAGGCTGCCTGCAGGATCATTAGGAGCTGATGGTTGACCGTGGTGCGCTGTGACCTAGCTTAAAGTTCATGATGGACAGTCCTAAGCCCGGAAATGGCGAATTGTCCGCACCGGCGAACTCTCGCGAGGTTGCTATGCAGAGGCGCAAACCGGCGTTTCAGAGCCCTGCATGCGTCCTTGGTCGGCCATTGCCCGCTACGGAATATCAACTGCGGCGATCTATCGGCACGCGACCGGCGCCCCGCCATCCGCAACAATTCGCAAGGACCAGAAGGATCCCGAAGAAAGCGACGCTCCGAGAGCGGTAAGGCCTTGGCGAATACCAAGGCGAATGACCAGACATCGCTTTATGAACTTGGCAATACCACCAGAACGCACGGGCACGGCAATGCCAAATTATCTTGCCGAAATGTATGCAAACGACGTAAATCTGGCCATTCTGAGCGCAGTGGTGACGCTTGCATCGGTGGGCGTCTATCTTGTGCTCCGGCGTAGCCTTGCCGCGGTGCGACGGCGCCGCCTTGCAGCGTTTGACGAAGGCAAATCCGGTATTGCCGACGAGGCTTCTTGGGAATGGGAAAGCCCGGCCGGACTTGTCGCCGGGCCTGCTTCTTCCAAGGCTGCCAACCCCTTGCATGCGGTCGGCCTGAATGTTCGGGCTCAAAATACCAACTACTCTCGGTTCGGAGTGCGAATCGAACATTTCGCCGCGACATCCGAACCCAGCGGGTGCTCGTCAGTGGTCGAGACCGGTGCTCCTGCACCGAACAGAGTGCAGTCTGGCCGGCTTGCAGCATCCATCAGCGCGATCGCGGAACGTGGGAAGCGGATTTGCGGGTCGGCATGGAACCAATTGCGCCATAAGGCTTCACCGCCAAAAACTGCTCCGTTGGCCTATGCTGCGGATCGCGGTTTGAATTTCACAGCTCAGATGAGAGATCCCGACCCGGCCATGGCGCCTGCGTCAAACCCTGTCGTTCGCAGGCCGATCGTTCTTGTATCGCGCTTGGGTCTCGCCGCCATTTGTCTGGCCGCGCCGATTGGCTATGCGATGACGAGACAAATCTGGGTCGAAAGCGCTTCCGCCATCTCGCAAACCCAAGACCAGGCCCATCGAGACCTTTCGCGCCCGTTGGGATTTCAGGCGAGTGCCGAATTGCTTGGCCCGGATCTCACGGCTAACCAGGCGCAAACCGGGACGGATCGTGCTCAGGCTGCCGCTGCGAGACAATTGGCCGACCAGGAGCACCGGGCGGCGGAAGGCGAGCGTGCCAGGAGCGCCGCTCTGCAGGGAGCGCTCCTCGAGGCGAGCAAGCAGATCCACACGCTGAGGGCAAGCATGGCAGCTGCCGATGACGCGCGCGAGGAGCGGTTGCGCAATGAACTCGCGGCAGCCCGCACTCTTGACGCGATGCGGCGCATTGCGGGAGAGGTCCGCACGATGCTGAGCGAGGGCGCCAGCTATGTCCTTAAGGAGATGCCCGCTGCTCATCTCGAGCAGGAGCAAGCCCAAAGGCAGGCGCACGATTTCTCGCAAGCGCGCGTCCAAATTGAACAGCTTGAGACCGAGGCCGCCAAGGATCGCGCCACGGCCAAGGCTTCACTGGCGCAGGCGAGCGGCATACTCGACGACGAGCGCCGGAAGACGGAGCTGCTTCGTGGCGATCTCGCCGAAGCGAAACTGGCCAATGCCGCACTCATGAAGCGTACGGCTGCGGCTGAGCAGGAACAGACCGACGCGGTCACAGCGAGGCGACAAGTGGAGCGGACCGCAGCTGACACGGAGCGAACGCTCGCACGAGAACGCGCTGCAGCAGCAGCGGCCGTTGAGGAGCTGAAAGAAGCTCGCGTCGAGCGCCAGGCGGCTGAACTGGAGCGAGCCAAAGCAGTCTCAGCGAAAGAGCGTGCCGAGCAGGCCGCAACCGAGACGGCACAGGCTCTGGCACGGGAACGTACTACAGCCGTCATGAATCGTGAGGATCTCGACAGAGCACGCATCGAGCGCGAAGCCGCCGCCCAAGCTCTTTTGGTGCGTGTCGCTAAGCTTAAGGAGGCTCTGGACGAGCAACGCCAGGCCACTGTTTCTCTTGCCCGCGACTTGGCTGCGGCGCGCGGGGACAACGACAGGCTCAGGACCGAGCGCCGCAGCGCGCAGATCGAACCGCCCCTGAAGCCGCGTTCTGGCCGCGCGGCAGCCAGCCAGGTGAAGGCCGTCAGCAAGAAGATTGGCAAGGTTCGCAACCCTTCGCGGATGACCCGGGTGCGTTCGATCACACTTCCTTATTCGCTCTTGCCAAGACACGTGACACCGCAGTGATTTCCGACTGCGCGGTCGCTTCCGTGGAAGGCCATTTTTGATGCCCCGCACCCCTTCGTAACGCACCCGAGGCCTGCTGCCATTTCGGCCAAAGATGAATGGCCTCTCGAATTCACCCTGCTTCATCAGCGAGAGTGTTCTGCGCGGTGCGCTATGTCAGACCGATCACGCTGCCTGTCGCGTCCAATTCGCATTGGATCGCCGCCTGCCGCGTTTCCACGCTGCCTTGCCGCAAATAGTCGATGCTGACCTCGATGGGGGCCGAGATCGTCGCCCGACTCAACTGATGTACGAAGCCCGCGCTGGTGACGCGCACGCTGGTCGCCCCCAACGGAGCGGCGGCCGACTCGATGGCATCATGGCAGGCCCGAACGACTTTATCCGGGACGCCCGGCAGCGCCTCGGTTCGGCTGACTGTTGATTGAGTTTTGCTGTCGCCGGGAGGCTGGAGAGCGGCCGGGAGGTCGAGCGACTGTCCGCCCCTTGCGGACGCAACAGCAGTGGCGGTGGCCGAACCTACAGTCCCCGGGGCTGTCGTAGTGCCGCTTGTGCTGGTCTCGCCGTCGTCCGCCGACGAACTGGAGCCGCCGGGGTCGTCGCCAGTCCCTTTGTGCGAGCCGCCCTGGTTGCCGCCGGCGCCATGACCTCCACCGCCACCATGGCCACCAGAACCATGGCCGTTGCCATGCCCTCCGCCTTGCTGACCACCCGTTGCAGCTCCTGCGCAAACTGCCGCGATCGAGCAAGCTAAGACGAAATACGCACAGGTGAATCCACGCGATTGACGCACGACGACCTCCATGGATGCGTCGGTCCAACCGTCTTTCCGCGGCGTGCAGTCAGAACGGCGCGAACCGCCGCTGCCCCCGAGGCAACCTCGCGATTGCCGCGCCCCCGAAAGAACTAGGGGATCAATCCGGTGTATCAAGGATACTTGGCCGGTAAGCACCGATGAGAGATCGCTTGGCTGGCGAGTGCCGTATCATTCATGTCGAGGCCGACCGTCTGGATGACGCCACAGACGCCTTCATGACCCAATGACCGGAGTCCGAGGAGTGGCCTGGCCGAGGCCCCGGCGAATGCAGAGATCAGCGAATACGCTTACCGCGCCCAGGTCAGCGCACCTCCTCCGAGCCATCGGCGACACCCAGGCGATGTCGGGTGGGATGGCCTCCAAAAGGCCCCCGGAGGCACGAAAAAGCTTCGCTTGAGCACTCGCCGCGATGGCGCGGCCAGACGGATCACCCCGCTTCAGCCGACCCGCACGACAAAATGCTTCGTCACCGGCTCGATGATCTTCCAGGTTCCCTTGAAATCCGCTTCCACGACGAAGGCATCGCCGGGGCCGACCTCGACCGGCGTGCCGCCGTCCGGCGTGATGATGATGCGGCCGGCGATCATGTGCACGAACTCATAGTCGGTATAGGTGGCGTGATAGGTGCCGGGTGTCGCCCGCCAGGTGCCCGACAACACCTTGCCGTCCTCGGTCGTGTGCTGGACGGCGGTTTGCATGGTCGGCCTGCCCTCGACGACGATCCAGCCAGCCAGATCGCCTGCGTCCGCGTGTTCGACGGTGCCGAATTTGAGGATTGTCTCGCGTGTCATGTGCTGAACTCCGTTTGGGGATTGCGTGGCGCTGTTTGCCTGGCCGGTCAGATAACCGATGCATCTGCCGCGAGCAATGCCGGCGCCATACGGCCGGCACCTTGGCTGACGGTGCATCAAACAAAAACCCGCCTGTGCGGCGGGTCACTGGCGCAAATCAGCACCATAGGCAAAAATGTACCATAGCTGAGGTCACGAGTCAAGAAAAAATTCCTATCGCGAAAAAGCTGGCGGCGCAAAAGCTGCCAGCACTGGCTGCCACGAGGCCGTTTGTTGGTTTGAAGTCAGAGCCCTGCCATGCGGCGCACGCCGCGCCCTTCGGCTCTCGAAGGGCGCGTCAGGGTTTGTGCCGTGCCGAGACGAGTTCCGCCTTGCGCCTTGCCGTCTCCAGCCCGAGCCCAATGAAGGCGCGCGCGTGCTTGGCCAGCGCCATGTTGTCCGTCCACAGATTGCGCCAGATGGCGGTCTTCTTCGACAGGTGCTCATCGACGATTTCCGAAGAGAAGGATTCGAAGCTGAGATCGTCGCTGTAGCCGATCGCCGTCAGCGCATCGAAGATCGCGGCGAAATCGATATTGCCGGTGCCGAGGAAGCCGCGATGGCTTTCGCCGATATGGACATAGCCGATCTTGTCCGCGGCTTGACGGATGGCCAGCCCGACATCGGCCTCCTCGATGTTCATGTGGAACGTGTCGAGATGCAGGAAGATGTTGTCCGAGCCAGTGTCCTCGATGAAGGCCAGTCCTTGCGCGGCGGTGTTGAGCAGATTGCTTTCGAAGCGGTTGACGATCTCGAGGTTGAGCGTGACGCCGGCCGCCTTGGCTGTCTCGGCAACCTTGGCCAGAGTGCCGGCACTGCGCTGCCATTGATCGCGCGTCGGCGCCTCGACCTGCAATCCGTGGCTGGTCGAGAGAATGCCGGCGACCTTCCGACCGCCGAGGTCACGCGTCAGCGCGATGGTGTCGTTGAGGATTTCGACGCCGCGCGCGGCAATCGCCCTGTCGGCGCTCGAAATATCGCCGTCAACAGGCAATCCGATGCTGATCGCCACGCCGAGGCCAAGATCGGCGATGCGCCTCGCGAGCCCGCCGATGTCGACATTGGCGGGGTCGAGATAGGAGAATTCGATGAGGTCAAAGCCGGCCTCCCTGGTGTTGGCCAGCGTGCGCTCCAGATCGGCCTGAGCCGAGCTCGCCGACCAGACGAAAGAATGGATTCCAATACGCGACATCATCGTCTCCGGTGCTGACAAGGTGCGGCCGGGTCATCCCGGCCGCACCGGCCTTGGGAAGAATTTAGCGGGCTGCGGTCCAGCCCTTGTAGTCCTTCAGGTTCTCGGCCGTGATCAGCTTCGGGTCGAGCAGAACGGTCGGCTCTGCCGGCTTCTTGCCGGCCAGCAGTTCGGCCGCCATCGTCAGTGACTGGCCGGCCATCACATAGGGATCCTGCGAGGCCGAGGCCTTGATCATCGAGGTGCCGGAAGAGAGTTCCTTCTCGATATCGGGCGCGCCGTCGACGGCGGTGAAGATGAACTCCGAACGGTTGAGCTGCTTGGCCGCGAGCTGGGCGCCGATCGCCGTCGGGTCATTGATGGCAAACACCGCATCGATCTTGTCGAAGCGGGTGAGCAGCGACTGGAACACCTTCAGGCCGCCGTCGCGCGAGCCTTCGGCATTCTGGTCGTCGGAGAGGATCTTGATGTCGGGATGCTGCGAAAGCACGTTCTTGCAGCCCTTCACCCGCTCCAGGATCGACGACGATGCCGGTCCGTTGAGGATGACGTAGTCGCCCTTGCCGCCGGTGTGGTCGACCAGGTACTGGCAGGCCTCTTCGCCGGCCTTGACGTTGTTGGTCATCACGGTGACGTCGGCGCCCGGCGCCGAAACGTCGAAGGCGGCAACGACGATACCCGCGGCCTGTGCCTTCTTCACCGCCGGCGCGATCGCCTTGGCGTCGACGGCATTGAGCATGATCACGTCGACACCGGCGGCGATGAACGAATCGACCTGCGAGACCTGCTTGTTCAGGTCGTAGTCGGCCGATACCGAGGTCACCTCGACCTTCGGGTTGATCTTCTTGGCCGCGTCCTCGATGCCCTTGATGGTGGCGACGAAGAAGGGATTGCCGAGCAGGCCGACCGAGATACCGACCTTGTTGAGGTCCTTGGCCGAAGCAGGCGCGATGGCGAGCGACGCGAGTGCGACGCCGCAGAGCAGTTTGGCGATGGTCTTCATTGCTTTCCTCCGATTGCCCCGCGCCTCTCACGGTGCGTTACACAAACCGGTCGTTGACGCCGGCGACTAAGGTCAATCACGTTCTTGCTCCTGCCTGGAGCCTGTAGCGGTCGAGGGCGACCGCCACGATGATGACCAATCCCTTGATGATGTACTGCCAGATGTCCGAGACACCGGCCAAGATGAGCCCGTTGGAGAGCACCGCGATGATCAGGCCGCCGATCAGCGTTCCCCAGATCGAGCCGACGCCGCCGACGAAGCTGGTGCCGCCGAGAATGACCGCGGCAATAGCGTCGAGTTCGTAGGACTGGCCCAGCTGCAAGCCGTTGGCGGCGTAGAGCCGGGCCGCCGACATGGCGCCGCCGAGACCGGCCAGCAGGCCGGAAACGCCATAGACGAAGAGCAGCACCAGCGGCACCTTGATACCGGTCAGCCGCGCCGCTTCGGCATTGCCGCCGACGGCGTAGATCCAGGTGCCGAGCACGGTGCGCTTGAGCACCACCCAGGACAGCACCACCACCGACAGTGCGATGATGACCAGCCACGGGATGCCGAACAGCGAACCGTTGCCGATGAAATCGAACGGCAGGTCCGAATTGAACACCGTGGTGTCCTGGCCGAGCAGGCGGGCGACACCGCGCACCGCGGTCAGCGAACCCAGCGTGACGATGAAGGGCGGCAGCTTGATGTAGGCGATGAGCAGCCCGTTGACGAGGCCGAAGCCGAGGCCGACCAGAATGGCCGCCGGCACGCCGAGCAAACCCCAGTCCGGCACCAGCGATACGATCACCGCCACCATCGCCGATGCGGCGAGGATGGCGCCGACGGACAGGTCGATGCCGCCGGTGAGGATGACGAAGGTCATGCCGGCCGCCAGCACGATGTTGATCGACGACTGCTGGGTGACGATCAACAGGTTGGTCTCGGTCAGGAAGCGCGGGTTCAGGAACTGGAAGCCGGCCGCCAGCAGGATCAGCACCGGCAGCATGCCAAGGGCAGCGAAAGCCGTGCGCAACCGTCGGCTCGTGCCGGTCGCCTGGCCGACTGCGCTGATCTCGGTCGCCTTGTCGGTCATTGCTGGGCCGCTCCCGTTGCAAGTTCCATGATTTCCTCCTGGCTTAGCGGTTCGCCTTGCGATGCCGTCACCTCGCCCGATATCTTTCCGTCGCGCATCACCAGCACGCGATCGGCGACGCCGATCACCTCGGGCAGTTCGCTGGAGATCATCAGGATGGCGATGCCCTGCTTGGCGAGATTGTCGATCAGCCGGTAGATTTCCGATTTCGCTCCGACATCGACGCCGCGAGTCGGCTCGTCGAGGATGACGACCTTCGGCTCGGTCTCGAGCAGGCGGGCGAGCAGCACCTTCTGCTGGTTGCCGCCCGACAGCGAGCCGGCATTGGCCTGCACCGAACTGGTGCGGATGGAGAGATCGGCAACGGCCTTGGAAGCACGCCTTTCGGCGGCCGCGAAGTCGCGCAAGCCGCCGGCGCGCGAATCCCGCGCCAGCACGCCCATGCTGATATTGTCGGAGATCGACATGTCGAGGAACAGGCCGAGTTCCTTGCGGTCCTCGGTCAGATAGGCGATGCCGGCATCGAGCGCCTCGCGCGGCGAGCCGATGGTTACAGGTTTGCCGTCGAGTTCCAGCGTGCCTGAAATGTGCCTGTCGGCGCCGAAGATCAGCCGCGCAAGCTCTGTGCGGCCGGAACCGACCAGACCCGCCAGCGCCAGCACCTCGCCCTTGTGCAGGTCGAACGAACAGTTTTTCAGGAGACGGCCGTCGGACATGGCGCGCACCGAGAGCGCCACCGCGCGCTTTTCGTCCGGCGGCCGATGATCCTTCTTGTAGAAAGCCGACAAATCGCGGCCGACCATCATCGAGACGAGGCGCGAGGCACTGAGGTCGGCACGCTCGAGCGTGCCGACATAACCGCTGTCGCGCAGCACGCTGACGCGGTCGGCAAGCTGGTAGACCTCTTCCATGCGGTGGCTGATGTAGATGATGGCGATGCCTTGCGATTTCAGCGTCGCGATGACCTCGAACAGCCGGTCGGTCTCGCGCGAGGTCAGCGACGTGGTCGGCTCGTCCATGACGATGATGCGCGCATTGGTCGATAGCGCGCGGGCGATCTCGACCAGCTGGCGCTCGCCGAGCGACAGGCTGGAGACCATGTCGCGGGCCGAAAAGGAAACGCCGAGCCGCTTGATGATCTCGCTGGCGCGCCGCGTGCACTGGTCGCGATCGACGATGCCGAAGCGTCGCGGCTCGTTGCCGAGGAAGATGTTCTGCGCCACCGTCAGATTGGGCGCCAGCGACAGCTCCTGATAGATCACCGCGACGCCGCTGGCGCGCGCCTTGATCGGATCGCCGGTCGCAGCCGGCATGCCGTCGATCAGGATCTCGCCGCCGGCATCCGGCCGATAGGCGCCTGAAAGCACTTTCATCAATGTCGACTTGCCGGCGCCGTTCTCGCCCATCAAGGCGTGCAGCTCCCCGGCATGGACGCTGAGCGAGACATCGTGCAAGGCACGGATCGCGCCGAACGTCTTGGAGATGTGGCGCATCTCCAGCACCGGCTGGCGCGCCGTCTCAGCCTGGGCAATCGCACTCATCGCGCGCCTCCCACTGCCGCACCGGCGACGCTCCGGTCCATCGTGGCGTCACGCCAATTGCTGCGATAGCCTGCCAACCCAGTGAAACGCGACGCGTGCACCGGCTCTGGAACTTCGGCGGCGAATTCGCGCCCGACGCTCTCGAAGGCGAGCGCCGCTGCACCCGTGGCGCTGCCCTCCAGCGTGGCGCCCTGCAGGAAAGCCTGGCCGGGACGTAACTGCGCCAGCAGTCCGGCCAACACACCGCCTGTGTTCAGCCCGCCATCGACGATCACCGTGTTGTTCGAATGGATGAGGTCGAGCGACAGATCGACCATCAGCGCGACGTAGAGCAGCGCCGCCGCCGCGCGTTCCTCGGCATCGGGCGTGCGCCCCACCAGCCGGCCGGACTGACTGGGCATCGGCCCGCCTGGCGCGAAGCTCGGCAGCGCCATGATGCCGGCATCGATCACCCGCTGCACCACCGGACCGGCGATCTCGCCTTGCCAGCCGCCGCTGATGGTTGCGAATTCGCGCCCGCCCATGAAGCGGATGGTCGGCACCGGGCCGCCATCGACATCGACGTTGACCAGCATGTCGCGATCCCGGTCGAGCGTGTCGAGCGGGCAGTCCGGATTGAGCACGACGACCCAGGTGCCGGTCGAAACGACGGTGACCGGGCCAAGCTCCTGCCGGCGATAGGCATAGAGCGCCGCATTCGAATCATGGACGCCGTTGTGGATGGCGATCGGTCGCGCCGCAGCGTCGAGGCGGTGCTCGCCGATAACAGTGCCGGCGCGCTCGAAGCCAGGCATCCGGTCACGCCAGCCCTGCGCGTTGACCAGCGAGGAAAAGTCCTGGCTCCGCGGCGCCCACAGATGCGAATGGCAGCCGAGATAGGACACTTCCGAGACCGCCCGCCCGCCAAGGCGCCAGCTCCAGTATTGCGGATAGCCGAGGATCGATTTCGACGTAGCGAACGCGTCGGGATCGACCTCCTGCAGCCACAGCATGTGGCGGCCGTAGTTGAAGCCGAGCGGCAGCCGCGGCGAAAAGGTTTCGGAAAAGTCCGGAATGCGGCGATCGATCCGCGCGGCAATCTCGGCCGGCGGCTCTTGCTCGTAATCGAGGATCGGATGCGTCAGCGCCGCTTCGTCGACCAAGGCAAAGGTGCAGCCATGGCCCGACACCATGACCCCTTCCATTCCATGACCGTCGACCGCATCGGCAACGGCGCTGAGCGCCCAATGGTGGAGCGCCGCCTCGTCGAGCACGCTGAAGCCGCCTTGGCGCATCCATTTCGGCTGTGTCCGGCGCTCGTCGATGATCCGCCCGTCCTGGCCGAAGACGAACAGCTTCGAATTGGTCTTGCCGAAATCGAGGACAGCCACCTTCACTGGATGGCTCCCGAGGCTATCCGCACCATGACGCCGGCGTCTTCCAGCATGCGCGCATCGGCGTCGGAGAGACCGTCGTCGGTGACCAGCGTGCCGATGCGGGAAAGCGGCAGCGCGACGTTGCGCGCGTGGATCGACAGTTTGCGGCTGTCGGCCAGCACCACGATCTGGTCGGCGCAAAGGCTGAGATCGACGATCGAGCGTACCAGCAGCGGGTGCGATTCCATCACGCCTTCCTGGCCAAGGCCTTGCGCGCCGAGAAAGAATTTGGAGGCATAGAAGGGCACGGCCTGGCTGAGCGAATGGATGATGCCGGGTTCGCGATGCAGATCACCGCCCGCAACCGTCAGGCTGCAATGGCCGTGGTCGCTGAGATAGGCCGCCAGCGGCATCGAGTTGGTGTAGAGGCGGATGTTGCGCTCGGCCAGCTTGACGCCCAGATGGAAGCAGGTCGAGCCGCCATGCACGATGACGGCGTCGCCGTCGCGCACCATGGTCGCCGCGAGAGCGGCGATCTGCCGCTTGGCCTCGACCGCAAGGTCGCGGTTCTCGTCGTAGGGCCTGGCGTAGGCAACACCGGCCTGGGAAGCGCCGTCGAGCGCCGAGATGCCGCCATAGACCTTCCGCGCTTCGCCGGCCTCGTCGATCCTGTCGATATCGCGCCTGACCGTCGCGGCTGAAACGCCAAGCCGCTCCTGCAACTCGCGCACCGAAGCGAACGGACGATCCCGCAACAGTTCGACGATCTGACGCTGACGGCCGGAGTCGCTCAATTCTTTCCTCCCGGATGCCATTTTCCATGGCAATTGGCGTAACTTACTCAACATTAGTCGGATTGCAAGCGTGTTTGATGACAGTAGATCACTATTGACGTAGATCACTCGTTTCTGCGATATCAGCGCCAATTCGATCCCGGCAACGGGATTTCGCGCAGGACACGGCCGAGCCGTTGGAGGAAAAGCGCCATGGCGACCCAAGCTGACGCGCAGGAACTGGCGGCCTTGCGGGCGCTTTCGGCCAGCATCGGGCGGAGCCCGCATCTCACCCAGGCGGCAGGCGGCAACACCTCGCTGAAAGCCGGCGACACGCTGTGGATCAAGGCCTCCGGCACCTGGCTGAAAGACGCGCTCGTCGATGACATCATGGTGCCGGTGGCGATGGCGCCGCTGCTGAAAGCCGTCGAACAGCGCGATCGCGCCGCCGACCAGCCGCAGGGTTTCACCATTGCAGCGCTCAACCCGCGCGGCCTGCGGCCATCGATCGAGACCACGGTGCACGCTTTGATGCCGCAGCGCGTCGTTCTGCATGTCCATTGCGTCGACACCATCTCGCTTGCCGTGCAGGCCGATGGCGAGGCCGAGGTCGCCAAGCGGCTCGATGGCATCGAATGGGCCTATGTGCCCTATTTCCGGCCCGGCCTGCCGCTTGCACGCGGCATTGCCGAAAAACTGCGGCCTGGTGTCGACGTGCTGATCCTTGGCAATCACGGGCTGGTCGTCGCTGCCGAAACCGTCGCCGGGGCGGAGCTTCTGCTGCGCCGTATCAGGTCATTGCTGGCCCGGCCGGCGCGCGCGACCGCCGCACCCGACCTCGACGCCTTGGCCGCGCTTGCCGGCGACAGCGGCTACAGATTGCCGGCCGATGTCGAAGCGCATGCGGTTGCGCTCGACCCTGAGAGCCGCCGCATGGCGCAGGCCGGCAGCCTCTATCCGGACCACGTCATCTTCCTCGGCCAGGGCTCCGTCGTGGCGAAGCCAGGCGAGGCCGTGGCCGATGTCGTTGCGAGACTGGGCACGTCGCCTGCGGCGATCCTGTTTCCCGGCGCAGGCGTGCTGATGCGCAGCGACGCCAGTGCCGGCGCCGATGCCATGCAACGCTGCCTCGCCGACGTGACGGCGCGCATCGACATCGCCGCGCGGCTGAACTATCTCACCGCTTCCGAGAATGACGAGCTGGTCAACTGGGACGCCGAGCAGTATCGCCAGAAGCTCAACGCGGCTGGCGGCTAGCATGGACATGATGCCACTTGTCATCGGCATCGACATTGGCACATCAGGTGCGCGCGCCGTCGCCATGCGCCGTGATTTTTCCATAGCCGGGCATTCGGCCGTCCCACTCGACAGGTTTGGCGGCGATGGCCGAGCCCCCACGGCGTGGTGGCAAGCGGTGAAGGCTGTGCTGACGGAGCTGCTTTCCGGCATCGACCGCACGGCGGTCTGCGCCATCGCCGTCGACGGCACCTCCGGCACGCTGCTGCCGGTCGACGCCGCCGGGCGGCCGCTGGCCGAACCGCTGATGTACAACGACAAGGTCGATGACGGCGACATCCTGGCCGCGATCGCCCGCACCGCGCCGGCTGCAAGTGCAGCGCACGGAGCGACATCCGGCCTCGCCAAGGCCCTGCGCTTCCACCATCTACCGGGTATTGCAATGGTGCTGCATCAGGCCGACTGGATTGCCGGAAACTTCTCCGGCCGCTTCGACGTCAGCGACGAGAACAATGCCCTGAAGACAGGTTATGATGTCGAGGCCCGCCGCTGGCCGGAATGGATCGCGGCGACCGGAATGCGCATGGAGTTGCTGCCGCGCGTGGTCGTGCCGGGCGAGGTCACGGGCGCCCTCACCGCGGAAGCCGGGGAACTGTTCGGCTTGCCGCGCGATGTGGCCGTCGTCGCCGGCACCACGGATGGCTGCGCCTCGTTCCTGGCGACCGGTGCTGCCGCGATCGGCGACGGCGTCACTGCGCTGGGATCCTCGCTGACCATCAAGATCCTGTCCGACCGGCCGATTTCGGCGCCGCGCTTCGGCATATACAGCCATCGGCTCGGCAACGCCTGGCTGGCGGGCGGTGCCTCGAACTCAGGCGGCAAGGTGCTGGCCCAGCACTTTCCGCTCGCCCGTATCATCGAACTCAGCGCGACAATCGACCCGGAGACGGGCACCGGCCTCGATTACTATCCGCTTCCCGCCACGGGCGAACGGTTTCCGATCGCCGATCCGGCGCTGCCGCCTCGCCTTGCGCCGCGGCCGGCGGACGACGCCGATTATCTGAAAGCGATGTTCGAAGGCATCGCCGCGATCGAAGCGCTCGGCTATGACAGGCTTGCCGAACTCGGCGCGCCCACGCTGATATCGGTCAGGAGCGTCGGAGGCGGGGCAGCGAACCCGGCCTGGACGGCAATCCGGCGTCGCAGGCTCGGCGTCGATTTCCTGCCCGCGCTTTCCGACGAGGCCGCCGCCGGCACGGCGCGGCTGGCGCTGATGGGTGCAAGCCGGGCAGGACTCCTATGAGCGCGAAAACGATCGAACGTCTCGACGGCCTCGGGCCGCTGGCGGAGCGCTATAATGTGTTCCTGCTCGACCAGTTCGGCGTGCTGCACGACGGCACGCGGCCCTATCCAGGCGCGGTGGCAGCGCTATCGGCGCTGAAACGCGCCGGCAAGACGGTGGTGCTGGTTTCGAACTCCGGCAGGCGGGCTCAACCCAATGAAAGCCGGCTCATAAAACTCGGCTTCGAACCGGGAAGCTGGGATCATTTCGTTTCTTCCGGCGAGGTGGCGTGGCGATCCTTTGGGGAGATGGCAACGTCGGGAAAGCTGCGCCCGGGGACAAAATGCCTGCTGATCAGCCGCGACAATGACCGTTCCGCGATCGAAGGCCTGCCATTTGCGCTGACCGGGTCCGGCGATGAGGCCGAGCTGGTGCTGATCGCGGCCAGCGAGGGTGACCGCTTTGACCTTGACCATTATCGCAGACTGTTCGCGCCGGCGGCGGAGCGGCGGGTGCCGTGTTTCTGCACCAATCCCGACATGATCATGCTGACGGCCGTTGGCCCTCGCTTCGGCGCCGGCCGGCTGGCCGATCTCTACGAAAGCCTGGGCGGCAGCGTTACCCGCATCGGCAAGCCCGACACGGCGATTTTCGACGCCGCGCTGGCGCTGGCCGGCGAGCCGGACCGTGGCACCGTGGTCTGCGTCGGCGACAGCGTCGAACACGACATATCGGGGGGAAACAGCACCGGCATCGCCACCGCGCTGGTGCTGAGCGGAATACTGGCGGACACACCGGATCTCGCCGCTGTTTTCGACGAACAGCAGGCCTGGCCGGACTACATCATGGACAGCTTCAGCTTCCGCTGACCGCTTCCAGCATGCGCCGCGCGCTCTCCTCGTCGGTGATCAGGATGGTTGGGGCAATGAGGGTCATGGCGCCGAGCAGCGCTTCGGTCTTCTCCTCGCCACCGGAGGTGAGGATGCGGATCGGCGCCTTTCGCAGACGGTCGACATCCACCGACATCACGTGGCTGTTGACGGGATGGTCGACCAGATCGCCGTTGCGGTCGAAGAAATGGAACAGGAGGTCACCCACGGCGCCACGCGCAAGCAGGGCCTCCCGATCCGCCTCCTTGAGGAAGCCACCACGAGAGAAGGTGGTGGCCGAGGCGATCCCGCCGACGCTCAGCAGAACGGCATCGAGCACGTCGGCCATTTCGAAAATCTCCTGCAGGCCGCAGCGCTCGATCAGGGCGATCTTGGTCTCGACGCTGTCGACCACGGCTGGTGTCGGCATCAGATAGCCGTCGCCCTGGAATATCTGAGCGAAGCGCCAGGCGAACTCGGCTGGGTTGACCCGGCGCACGACGCCGACACCGCCAAGCAGCGAAATCACCTTGAAGTCGGTGAGCGACTTGGCGCTGATGAAAGGCAGGCTCGAGAACAGCGTCTGCCCCCAGCCGACACCGACCCGCATGCCGGACTTCATCGTGTCCGACAGGAAGCTGCCGGTCTTGGCGCTGATCGCTGGTATGGGATCGGCATCGGCTGCCGAAAGCGGCGCCACCAGCGCCTGCTGCAGCCCGAACGTCTTCTCCAATGCGCGCTCAAGCCGCACGATTTCCGACAATTCGCTCTCGATGGTGATCTTCACTTCGTTGCGCGCCCGGGCATCCGCCAGCATGCGCACGATGGTGACGCGACCGACGCCGAGCACGTCGGCGATCTCGTTCTGCGTCATCTGTTCGACGAAATACATCCAGGCGGCGCGAATCCTGAGGCGATCCGTCCGGCTTTCGCTGGCGACCAGCTCGGTTGCCTCGCCTCGACCGTCTTCGCTTTCGCCCTGTCGTCGTCTGCCCAAGTCTGTCTCTCCCCCTGCGGCGACGGACGAGGGCGCCGCCGCCGATTCTGCATGCTGGTCTAGTATCGCCTATTGATCTACCTATCGATAGGAACAATGTAGAGAGTGGCGGCTGCCCCGGTCGGCTATCCGCAGCAAATTTCAAGGCGATCCGCGATGCTCCGACAAATCTCCGAAGATGTCCGCGTCAATCTGAAGGACCGGCTGCGGGAAGTCCGCGAAATCATCCGCCAGAGCCGCCATGACGGCAGCGGCCATGCCAGCATCCTGCGCGAAGCAACCAGCCATCTGCCACCGTTTCCAGGCAAGGGCATCGAAGGCCTGCTCAGCCATGCCGCGAGTGCCGTCGACGAAGCACTGTCGATCGCCGAAGCTTTCGTCCCGCATGAGCGCCCGATCAAGGTGGACGGCACCACGGTGAAGGGCCTCGGCACCTATTTCCCGGTCGGCAACGAGGATCGCCAACTGGACGCCGAGCGCCTATTCCGGCGCGATATGTATTATCTGACCAAAGCGGTGCTTGCCGGCCTGAACATCGACAATGCCCGCATCCACGAAGCCGATTTCGCGGCCGTCCATGCCACGATGCGCAAGCGGCATGGCGATCTCCTGGCCGCATTGGCCGCGCCGGGTGCCGGACTGCAGGCAATCGCGGCCACCTGCTCGGCGCTGCTGGTCGAGTGCCTCAATCAGCGTCCCGTTCGCTTTGCCGAGACCGAGCCGGGAACGCCGGCGGGCGGCCGGGCGCTCGACATAAGCTGCCTGGCGCCGCTCGCTTTGGCCTGCGGCCTGGCGACCACCGGCAGGGACGGCGCGCCGGAGCCGGATATGCTGGAGATCGCCATCCTGGCGGCGGATATTCGCCACGATCGCATCGTTCAGGCTTGCGCCAAGGCAAACCCGATCGCTGAACTGACCCCGGTCTTCGCCACCTTGCTTGCCCATCTGCCGTAGTCAGCCGGCCTGGGCTAGCCTTCGGCGGCCATGGCCATGATCGCTTTCTTGGCGCGCTGGATCGAAGCCGGGCTCATCGAGAGTTCGGTCAGCCCCATCTTCACGAAAGTCGCAATCAGATCCGGACGGCCGGCCGCCTCACCGCACATGCCGACCATGATACCGGCGGCGACGCCGGCTTTTGCTGTCATTTCGATCGCCGACATGACGGCCGGATTGGTGACATCGTTGAGCTTGGCGACGGTCGGATTGAGCCGATCGGCGGCCATGATGTACTGGGTCAGATCGTTGGTGCCGATCGAGAAGAAAGCGACCTCCTTGGCCAGCGCCGGGGCGATCAGCACGGCGGCCGGGGTTTCGATCATGACGCCGAGGTCGAATGATGCGTGCGGCACGCCTTCGGCTTTCAGCTCGGCTGTGCATTCGTCGACCAGCACGCGCGTCTGCCTGACCTCCGAGAGGTCGGACACCATCGGCAGCATCACCTTGATGTTGCCGTGCACGGCTGCGCGCAGCAGCGCCCGCAGTTGGCGCTTGAAGATGTCGGGCCGGTCGAGACACATGCGGATGCCGCGCCAGCCGAGGAAGGGGTTTTCCTCGTCGGGAAATTCGATGCCGGCAATCGGCTTGTCACCGCCGATGTCGAGCGTGCGCACAATGACCGGATAAGGCGCAAAAGCCTTGGCCAGCGCCGCATAGGTCTCGGCCTGCATGTCTTCCGAGGGCAGATGCATATGGCGCATGAACAAAAGCTCGGTGCGGAACAGGCCGATGCCCATGGCACCAGCCTCTTGCGCCGCTTCGATTTCCTCGAGTGAGCCGATATTGGCCGCCACCTCGATGATCCTGCCGTCGGCGAGCTTCGGCGTCACCGTCTTGAAGATGGTCAGCCCGGCGCGCTCCTTTGCCGCCGCTTCGACGCGGCCGGCGAAATCGGCACGGGTCGCCTCGTCGGGGTCGATGATCACATGGCCGGCATTGCCGTCGAGCGCGACGTCTCGCGCGGTACGCAAGGCATTGACCTGGTCGCCGAGGCCGAGCACGGCCGGAATGCCGTGCGAGCGCGCGATGATGGCGATGTGCGAGGTGGCGCCGCCATGACCGCACACCACGCCGCCGATACGCTTCAGCGGCGCGCGTGCCAGATCCCAGGCGCCGATGTCGTCGGCGATCAGGATAGCCCCTTCGGGGATGTTTTCGAGGCTGACATCGTCTTGGCCCAGCAACACCAGGCAAATCTGCCGCCCAAGGGCGTGGACATCATCCGCCCGCGCGTTGAGATAGTGATCGTCGACGGCGCTGAATTCGGCGGCAATGGTGGAGGCGGCGGTGATGACGGCGGAAACCGCGTCGTTGCCGCCCTTGATCAGGCCCTCGGCCTCACCAGCCAGGCTGTCGTCGGCGGCGATATCGCGCAGCGCGGCGACGATGCCGCGGTCTCCAGCCGACAGGCTGTCCTGCGCCAACGCATGATCCATGCGGGCCTGGACCGCGCCGACGGCCGTGCGGAACCTGTCGATCTCGCCTTCTATCTCCTCGGCCCGCAACATGCGGCCCTGTCCGGCGATATCGGGTGGGAAATGCGCAAAGGCCGGGCCGATGGCGAAACCTTCGCTGGCGGCCACGCCACGCAAGCGGTTTGCCCCGCCAGGTGCCGCCGGCATGGATCCCGGCGCGGGTGCCGCTTCCTGCCCGGCATCGTTGGCCGGGCTCTGCGCTTCCGCTTCATCATCGAGGCCGGCCCGCGGATTCTCGAGATAGCCGATCAGCGCCTCGAGCGCCTCGATGGCATCGGCACCATTCGCCCGCACCGTGACTTCCTGGTTCTCCTTGACCGCCAGCAGCATCAGCTTGACCGAACTCTTGGCGCTGACCGCCTTGCCGTCCTTGACCAGTTCGACGTCGGATTCGAAGCCCTTGGCGAGCTTCACGAACCGCGTCGCGGGACGGGCGTGCAAACCTTCATGCACTCTGAC
Source organism: Mesorhizobium sp. M7A.F.Ca.CA.001.04.2.1 (assembly GCF_003998485.1). Lineage (NCBI taxonomy): Bacteria > Pseudomonadati > Pseudomonadota > Alphaproteobacteria > Hyphomicrobiales > Phyllobacteriaceae > Mesorhizobium > Mesorhizobium sp. M7A.F.Ca.CA.001.04.2.1. The sequence continues at coordinate 13,387 of NZ_RZQT01000015.1, read as the reverse complement.
GATGGTCGAGCGTTCCATGGCAAATACTCTGGTTTTGGGCGCCGCTCCCAACATGGGCCGCGGCGCGAATGCTGTCAGGCGGCGATGGTGATGATCGCGCCGGTCTTCAGGGCGGCCACGAGCGCTTGCGGATCGACTTGCGACGCACAGATCTCGCCCGGTCTCTCGGCTTCGGTAGCGCCGTTGAACGAAATGACGACATGGCCCATTTCCAGCACCTTGCTCCACGCGCTGGAGCCGACCGCTGTGATAACAGCGGCAACCGGGCCGAGGGTGATCGAAGCGCCCTTGGCGGGCGCTCCGTCACTTGGTCCCTGCTCCGCCTTGTGGAGCACCGAAACCTCGGCAAGCTCCGGCGGCGAGCCATCCGCAAACAGGATGACCACGCCCCCTTCGGCAAGGTCCGCCACTTCGGGGCCGATGGCAGTGACCCGTGTTCTCAAAAGAACCGTCATATGGCGAACCTCATTTTCTCAACTTTCCCTAGAGCGGTGAACCGCTCTATCTCTTTGTTTTGACGCAGTTTCCAAGGGAAAGCATTGTGCGCTTTTCCCGGAATTGCCTTAGAACACGATCAGGCTGACGACCCAGGCGATCAGCACCGAGACCGGCCCCATGATCTGGCGGCTGATGAGCACCGCCGGAACGCCGATTTCGATCGTCTTAGGCTTGGCCTCGCCGAGCGCCAGGCCGACGGGGACGAAGTCGCAGCCCACCTGGGTATTGTAGGCAAACAGCGCCGGCAGTGCCATTGCCGGCGAAATCGTGCCGTTGGCGATCTGCGGGCCGATGATGGCGACGCCGATGACCTGCGCGATGACAGCGCCTGGCCCGAGGATGGGCGACAGGAACGGCAGGCCGCAGATCGCCGAGATGATCAGCAGGCCGACGATGTTGTTGGCCAGCGGACCCATCGGCTGCGCCAGCACATCGCCGATGCCGGTATACAGGATCAGACCGATGAGCATGGTCACGAAGGCCATGAACGGCAGCACGTTGCGGATGACCTGGTCGATGGTGCGGCGGCCGGCATTGAAGAAGATGCCGACGATACGTCCCATGACGCGGCCGATCGTGCTGATGAGGCCGATCAGCCCACCTTCGCTCGGCAGCGGCTGTGGTGCCGCGGTCGCATTGTTGCTTGAACTCATCGCTGCTGCTCCCCCTGCAGTCGTGATCGTTTCGGATCCGTCCGCCATTGTGATGTTGGCCGGCTTCACGCCCGAAACGTAGATGTCCTCGGTGATGAACTGGGCCAGCGGCCCGGATTGACCGACCGGCGTCAGATTGACGGTCGGGATACGTTTGCGCGGATAGACGCCGCATCGTGCGGTGCCGCCGCAATCGACGACGACAACCGCCATCTCGCTTTCGATCGGCGGTGCCCTGAAGCCGTCGACGGCCTCGGCGCCGGTCATGTCGGCGATGAGCTGCGCCACCGGGTGAATGCCACCACCGGTGACGGAAACCACCTTGCTGCGCTGTTCGGTCGGCTCGATGATGAGCGGGCCACCCCAGCCGGTTTTGCCCTGGGAGATCTTTACGGCTTTATATGTCTTGGCCATGATGTCCTCCCCGCCCTTACAGCTCGACGCCTTGGCGGCGTGCCATGATCGCGGTGATGCGTTCGGTCAGCATGCCCTTGAGCAGGATGACGACGAGGCCGACGATGGCGTACCAGATCGCCACCTTGACGTGGTAGCCGGCGACGACGACGCCCTTCTTTTCCAGCTCCAGCAGCGCGACGAGAATGCCGCCCCAGACGAAATACTCGCCGGGATTGATGTGCGGGAACAGGCCGAGCGGCGGGTGCACATAGGACACGGCCGCGTCATAGAAGGCTGGCTTGTGCTTTTCTTCCAGGAACGATCCGAACGTATAGGCCATCGGATTGGTGAGGAAGAACACCGCCAGCAGCGGCAAAAGCGTGTAGCGCGTCAGCGCGATCCGACCGGCGCCGCGCGCCAGGCCATGCACGCGCTCTTCACCGACCAGTTCGGTGACGGCATAGAAGGCCGTCATCAGCACCACCAGCGTCGGAATGATGCCGGTGACGAAGCCGGCGAAGACCTCGCCACCCTTCTGGAAGATGCCGATGAAGTACTTGCCGATGGCGGTCAGCCAGCCGAGCTGCTCTTCCTGCTGGACGTCCTTCAGCTTTTCCTTGAACTGATCGACGGTGATCGGTCCGCTGTCCGCTTGTGCGAGGACAACGAGATGGTCGGAGGCATGCTCGACAGCGAGCTTGCCATGCAATGCGGCATCCGAAACCATGGCACCTGCGACATGCAGATTGTGCACGGCCATGTCGGCATGCTGCGCCAACAACGAAAATACAGACATTTCTCCTCCTTATGCCACCCGCCGGTTGATCCCAGTCGGTGCGCGGCGTCCTCTATCCCTTTGATTTAGAGCCCGAAATCATCCGGCTCTAAGCCCTTGCTACGTTCAAACCGGACAGGCCCGGCTTCTTCCCCGGCTCCGACCGTGTTTTGTCGATCTGCTCGATCGCCCGTTTCACGGCCTCGGCCACACCGGGTTCCCCCTCCCCCATGATTGCAGGGTTGGACCGGAGTCGATCGAGGGGAACACCCTCGAATTCTTCATGTCTCTTGAACTTGGTGAAGACGGAACGGCCGCTCATCACCATCAGGCGGCGCACGACCAGATCGGGCGTCACCACCACGAGCGCGATGGTGCCCTTGGCCAACCGGCCGCGAAAATTGCCGGCTCCGACGAAGCCGTCCTTGTACTGGTCGGTGACGCCCCTGAAGACATCCGAATAATGCCGCATCTGCAGCCAGACGCCGAGCGACTGCAGCGCCCACACGATAACCAGCAGAAGCAGTCCCCACTGCCAAATCGCCATTCGGTTCTCCTCCCGAAGCCTCAGTTGAATCGCACCTTGGACCGGCGCGTGACAACAGCAAAGTGAGAACATTTGTTTCCGAGAATGTCAATATGTATGATATTGGGCTCTGAAGCGGTCATCTACAGGGCCGCTGACAGATTTCGGCGGCGGCGCGCTTGTGCTAGGCTGACCGGGAAACAGGATACGAGGAAACATGGACCTGCCCTTCAGGGACGAACTGGCCTTGATGCCCGATCTTCGCCATCGGCTGCGGCAGTTGCGCTGGTTCCGCGCCACCTTTCGCGGCAGCGCCAAGGTGGTCTCGGACACGTTCGGCGTGCGCTTCGAGATCGACGAGGCCAAGCTCACCAGGGCCTTTCTCGACTGGGTCGAGATCATGGAGGCGCAGAAGCGCTTCGCCGCGATCGACCGCGCCGACTTCATCGTCTTTGCCGCCGGCCTCGTGCTGCGTGAGCTGATAAAACAGGCGCCGGCCAAGGAAATCTCCGGCCTCACGCAGCTGATCGAGACGGAAACGAACGCCGGCACGCTGGAAATCGTCCGCTTCTGGCCGGAGGGTTTCCTCTACACCAACTACTGCGTCTCGGTGATTTCGGCGATCCACGAGCAGGAATTCGGCACGGCACCCGGCATCGACAAATGCGCCGACGATTTGCGCACCTGGTGGTCCTATCGCGAGAATGTGACCGAGATGCCGGCCTATGCGGTGGCTTTCCTCGACCGCTTTCTCGGCGCCGAACCGAACTGGATCACCCCGGATCGCGCGCAGTCCCGGCAAGCCATGCAACGGGCGCTCGGGTCTTCCCGTGCGAGCGATGCGTTGCGCCAGCTTTGAGCCCGCTCTTCGCGTCCCCAAAAACGCACGTGCTATTGAACATTTGACTTTTTGCCGATAGCGATGTGCGAAAATTGACTCGAGAGGGAAACGCGTGGCGCGACCAAGGCCTATTATTTTCGATTGCGACGGCGTTCTTGTCGACAGCGAGCCTCTGGCCGCCCGCGCCTATGAGCGCGTCTACGAAAAGCACGGCATGCCCGGCGTCAACACCAGCGTCATCGCCCAATGCATCGGCATGAAGCAGTCCGATATCATCGCCAGGATCAAAGATTTGACCGGCCACCAGTTTCCGGCGGCGGCGGACGGCGACATCTGGGCCGAGACCAAGGTGCTGTTCTCGCAGGAATTGAAGCCGACACCGGGAATCACTGCCTTTCTGGAGGCGCTCGCGGGCGACCGCTGTGTCGCCTCGTCCTCCTCCGTCGAGCGCATAAACCACAGCCTTGCGGTGACCGGGCTGGCGCGTTTCTTCGGCGATGCGATCTACAGTTCCTCGATGGTCAAGAACGGCAAACCCGCGCCGGACATCTTCCTCTTCGCGGCGGACAAGATCGGCGCCAATCCCGTTGACTGCATCGTCATCGAGGACTCGCCCTTCGGCATCCAGGGCGCGATCGCCGCCGGCATGACGGCGATCGGCTACACCGGTGGCGGCCATACCTATGCCGAGCACGCCGCGCGGCTGACGGCTGCCGGTGCCGATTTCGTCTGCGCCGACTGGCAAGAAGTTAGCCGGCAATTGGCTAGGTTTGGTGTGCCGGCCTAGTTTAGACGATACTTTGTGAATCCACGGCTGGCCCATTCGCCAGGCGGCACGAGTGAGCCCACACGGAAGTTGAAGGACAGGACCCTCGTCGCATCGGCGTCGACTTCGCATCGGAAATTTAGGTTGTACCAAGCGTTTCTGGTGCTGAAGGCGGCCTGCGGAGGATTGAGAACATTGCCTTTGTCCAGCGTAATGGTTGGCACCCATTTGACCGTATAGTCGGCACTTTGCAGTTCCCGGCTCAGAACGTTGCCGCAAAGGGTGGCCACCCGCTGACCGCGCGGCACATTCTCCATGGAGCTTGTAGCGAACGCATTGCCGGTTGCCCCTTGCGAGTAAAGCTTTCTGACGCCCGGAAGGCCGGAATAGATTGGTGATCCTGCAACGTCGTTGTTGGTGGGATTTGACCTTCCAGCATTCCCGATCGGCGCTTTGAAAGCTCTTGCGGGTTTGAACGTCATTGTCTTGGCAGGTTTGGACTTTGCCTTTCCAGTCGAAGCTGGAGGCGCCGGCTTGTCACCGGTCTCAGCCGTCAATGGCTTTGGCGTCACGACGGCTTGCTTTTCGTCAGGTTGCGGTGCGAGTTCTTGTTTGTCCGGCTGCTGTTTGTCGGTGTCCTCGGTCGCCTGCTTTTCCTCGCTTTGCGCGGGCTTTTCGTCCGGCGCAACGGTGGCCGGCTTCTCGTCAGGCTTGCTGGGGTCTGCCTTCTGCTGTGGCGTTGCAGCCGGGGCGGGCTCCGTCGGCGCGGGTGTCGGCGCGACAGGCGGCTTTGCAGCCTCATCCTTGGCCGGCGACGGCGTGTTGGGTTTAGCGCTGCTTCCGTCGAGCGATTTCTCCGGCCCGGTATCTTTCTGGCCGTACTGGAAAACGCGCTTCAGAACCTGGTCGTCTGGCGGTTTCGGCGGCGGCGGCTTTTGTTCAGGCGGCTTTTCAGCCTTCTTTTCAGGTGTCGGTTCCGGCGGCTTTGGAGCAGGTTTCGGCTTGGGCTTCTCGGGCGGCGGCACGATCGCGACATTGACGGGCTGTTCCTGCTGAACCGGCTGCTGCTCGGGTCTCGGCAGGCCATAGATCAGAAACGCCGCGATGAGCGCATGCAGGATCAGCGATGCGGGCAAAGCCCACAGCAAATGCCGCCGCCGTTCTCCTGTTTCGCCCTTCATCCGCACCGATGTGGAATGAAATAGCGGCGGCTTCAAGCATAGGTAGTGGATTGGCTTGATTTAACCGCTGACAGGTTGGTGATCGGATGACGACGCGCAGACCTCAGGTCAGCCAGTTTGCCGCTGGCGCGGGATCCCGTCCAGAAACCGTTCGTCCAGCCGCGTCTCGCCAAGCCAGTTCAGCCGGTTGATGCTGATGAAGCCGGCATCGATCGCGTCGTTCTCGTCGCCCGGCTGGCTGTCGTGAGCCCGCCCGCGCGGCACGGTGATGACCGTGCGGTCGCCGTCGCTCTCCACGATCTCGGCCTTGCGGGCGATCTTGTCGCGACCGATGCGCGGCTGGCGGATTTCGGCCGGCAGCGAGGTCGGCAGGTTGATGCTCAGCCAATGACCCTCAGCGGCCCAGTCGGCGCGCGATTGCCACAGGGACACGATCAGCGCGCCAAGCCATTGGTCGTCGCCATCGGTGAAATCAGGATTTTTCACGCGTGAGAAGCCAATGGCCGGAACGCCCCAGAAAGTCGCCTCCCGCGCAATGCCGAGCGTGCCGGAATAGGCAAGGTCCTCGGCAACGTTGCGGCCATCGTTGACACCCGACAGCACCAGATCTGGCTTCTTCGTATCGGCGAACAACCAGGTCATGGCGCTTACCACGCAATCGGCCGGGGTGCCGGAACAGGCGTACCAGTTCGGTTTGAGGCGCCGCATGGTCAACGGCCTGGCAATCGTCAATGACGAGCCGGCGGCGGTGCGCTTGCCGTCGGGCGCGACCACCCAGACATCGTCGCACAACGCGCTTGCCGCATTGACCAGACGGGCAAGCCCCGGCGCTTCGATGCCGTCATCGTTGCAGATCAGAATTCTCATCGTTTTCTTGCCTCCGACACCACTATGCGCTGGCCGGTGCGGCATTGCGTGCGCAGCGACGGGATGTGGGTTTGCAGGTCGCCGAGAAGATCCGGCGTGCAGGAATGGCCGAGTGCCGCGGGACGGCCGGCCTTCTCCCAGATATCGACATTGCCCGACAGCGTCGGATGGGTCGGCATGCGTACCCAGTCCGCCCGGCCGGCCTTGTGCAACAGATCGCCCGGCGAACCTGACGGCAGATGCCCGGTAAGCAGCACCGGAAAACCGGAATGGTCGGCACGCGGCAAGAGGCGCGACGATGGGCCGGCTTCACCCATGCCGTCATCCGCCAGCAGCGGCATGGACGGCAGGGGATCGGCATCGGTCCAGTCGGCTGCGTCTTGCAGGCGGCGGCGCAGCAACGTTGAAACGCCCGGCAACAGGGCTGCCGTGGCGCCGATCTGCGCTTCCAGGGACGAGCGCATGCCGGCATGGATGGCGAACGGCCCTGGCAAGGCCGCGATCAGCTCCAGCGACCGACCCGAGAGCGGCGTCGGCAAAAGACACCCGCCCGAATGCCTCGCAACCCATTGCGAGATTTCGCGCGCACGCGCCGCCCCCGGCACCGGATCGGCGCCGTAGGAGGCATCGAGGACAAGCAGGTCGCAGTGCGGGATCGTGTCCATGACGAAGACATTGCTGTCCGGCACCACATCGGCGGAATAGGCGACGCGGCTCTCGCCATCCTCCACGGCAAACCAGACGCCGCCCACGACATGCCCGGAGCGTCCCGTCCGGATCGTGAGGTTGCCGCTGTCCAGCGTGTCGCCCGGCTCGAACAATTCGACGCGGTCTTCGGGAAAAGGAAACCGCCTGAAATCCTCGGGCTCAGCATAGCCCGCGAGCGTGGCAGGCGCCTCGTCGCGGGTCTCGGCGGTCATGAAGATCGGACCGGCATAACCGCGCGACAGCAGCCAGCTCAGCGCGCCGATATGATCCTCATGCGCATGCGAGACGAACAGCGCATCGATGTCGGCAACCGAACCATCCAGCGCCGGATAGTAGTCCGCCCCCGAGGCGCCGACCTTGATGCCGACGTCGAGCAGGATGCGATCCTTGCCGCTGCTGACAGCAAGGCTGGTGCGGCCCTTTTCGCCAAAGCCGCCGAGCAGGTCGAGCATCATCACTATGCCGCCCCCGCCGCCGGGATCAGCCAGCCGGAGCGTATCCGCAGGCGTGCCTGGGCTCCGCTCTCCAGCGCGACCGGATCGGGCTGTTCGAAATGCAAGGTGAGGTCGGGATTGGTCGAAGGCGTGAATTCGATGCGCGCCGAGCCACCCTGGTAGATCACCCGCTTGACCAGACCATCGAAGCCGGGGCCATCCGGCGACACGTCGAGATCGGCCGACCGGCAGCAGACCTTTGCCCCGGTTCGCGGCCGCTCGCCTGGCCGGCAGCGGACAATCAGTTCAGCGCCGAGAACGCGGACCTTGCAGTGCCCTCTTTCTTCCGCGCTCAACACATCCGCAGGCAGCAAAATGCCCTGCGAAATGAAGGAAGCCACCATTTCATTTGCCGGCTCATGATAGAGTTCGCGTGGCGTCGCCAGCTGGGCAAGACGCCCGCCATCCATCACCGCGATCCGATCGGCCAGCGCCATCGCCTCGGCCTGGTCATGGGTGATGTAGACGATCGTCGTGCCGGTGCGCTTGTGGAAGGACGCGAACTCGTCCTCCATCGAAGCCCTCAGATGCACGTCGAGATTGGCCAGCGGCTCGTCGAACAGAACCAACGAGGGCGCGGCGACAAGGCAGCGCGCCAATGCCACGCGCTGGCGTTGGCCACCAGACAGATTGGCCGGCCGACGCTCGCCCAGCCCTTGCAGATTGACCAGGGCGAGTGCGTCTTCAACCTTCTGGCGCGCGACGGCCTTGTCGAGCTTCGCCACCTTCAGCGAATAGCCGATGTTTTCGGCGACCGTCATGTGCGGCCACAGCGCGTAGTTCTGGAAGACGATGCCGACGCGCCGCTTTTCCGGCGCGACGCTGCCGCCCTTGCCCGACACGACCTCGCTGCCGATACGGATCTCGCCTGACGTCACCTTCTCGAATCCGGCAACGAGCCGCAGCAGCGTGGTCTTGCCGCAGCCGGACGGCCCGAGCACTGCCAGGAACTCGCCGTCGCCGACATCGATCGATACGTCCTTGACGGCATCGAAATTGGCGAAGCTCTTGGTCACATTGTCCAGGCTCAATCGCGCCATGGCAGCACTCCGGTCGGAAGGTAGGGGGCAAGCAGATTGGTCACCAGCATCAACAGGAAAGTGACCGCCACAGTGATGACGGACATCGCCGCCGCATAGTTGGAATCGCCGCCCTGCTCGAAGGAAAACATCACGACACCGATCGTCTCCGACCCGGACGACCACAGCAGCGCCGAGACGGTGAGTTCGCTGAGCGCCGTCATGAAGATCAGTAGCCCGCCGGCGATCGCCGCCGGTGCCACCAGCGGAAAGATGATCGTGCGCATGCGCGTGAACAGCCCGGCGCCGGCCACTTGCGCCGCCTCCTCCAGCGCCCGGTCGATCTGGTGATAGCCGCTGATGGTTGGCCGCAGCGCCAGCACCAGGAAGCGGGCGAGATAGGCGTAGAGGATGATCCAGACGGTGTTGTAGAGCTGGATGCCGGTCAGCGGGATCGGCCGCAGGAACATGAGCAGCGAGGCGATCGCCAGCACCACGCCGGGCAAAGCATAGGGCAGTTCGACCGACAGATTGAGCAGCCGCACCCAGCGCTGCTTGCCCCAGGCGATCAGATAGCCGATCGGCACGGCGACCAGAACCGCGAAGAAGGCCGCCGCGATCGACAGCCAGAAGCTGTTGAAGAAAGCCCTACTGGCGGCATCATGCTCGAACAGCACGAAGCGATAATTGTCGAGCGTCGCCGTCTTGGCGGTGAGCGCAATGCCGTAGCCCGGCACCAGCGATGTCAGAACCAGCCCGAACAGCGGCAGGACCAGCACCACGATGATCAGCAGCCACATGCCGGCCTGCACGGCGGGCCGCCAGCGGCCGAGCTCATAGGGCTCGGCCGAAAGCGACGTGGAACTGATGCGATAGTCGCGGCGGCGGCTCATGATCTCCTGGGCAAGGATGCCCGCCATGGCGATAATGCCGATCAGCACCGACAGGAACGCGGTTTCGCCGAGCACGGCGGGGCCGCCGCCGGCCAGCTTCTGATAAATCAGCGTCGGCAGCACGAGATAGTTGGCGGGAATGCCGAGAAAGGCCGGAATGCCGAAATTGCCGACGCATGAGACGAAGGCGAGAGCAGCGGCCGCCATGATCGACGGCGTCATCAAGGGCAGCACGATGGTGACCAGCACGGTGAACCAGCCGGCGCCGCCCGCCCGCGCGGCTTCGACCAGCTCGCGCGGCAGCTTGCGCAGCCCGGCGCGCACCAACAGGAAAACCAGCGGCCCATACTGCACGCCGAGCAGCAGGATTATGCCCGATGTCGAATAGAGCGGGTTCCTCGTACCGAGCGGCGGTGCCGCCCCGAACAGCTTGAGGAACGGGCTTGCCGGGCCGAACAATTGCAGCCAGGCCAGCGCCGTCACCTGCGGCGCGATCAGCAAGGGCATGACGTAACAGAGCACCATGGCGCTGCGAGCGCGGATATCGGTCAGGGTGACGAGGACGGCCACCAGCGTTCCAGACAGCACCGCAAGCAGGGTGCCGCCGATCCCGACGACCAGCGTGTGCCAGGTGGCGATCCAGGTCGCCGGACTGGTGAGCCCCGCCTTTATCGCGACGGTCGACAGCGTGCCGCCGGGCGCCACGATCTCCTTGATCAGGCGCAGCATCGGCAGCACGGAAAGCAGGACGATGACGATGGCTACCGCCGCCGTCAGGACCATTTCCTGGCCCCGGCTTTCCCTGATCCGTGTTGACATGATTGCGTTTCCTGGGGTCGATCAGCCGAGGCGATCGGGGTTTTGCCCGTCAGGGCTACCGCTGGGACGGCACCCCTGACTGGATTGCCGGCTCAGCCGCCGAACAGTTCCGAGAACTTCGCCTTGTCGGCGTCGGTTTTGGCGACGATTGCCTTGGTGTCGAACGGCATCACCTTGACCTTGACGCCTTCCGGCAGCCATTCGGGGCGGCCGACCGAGGCGCGCGCCGGCAGATAGCCCATCGAAAGCGCAAGCTTCTGGCCGTCATCGGAAAGAATGAAGTCGACGAACTTCTTGGCGCCGTCGACATTCCTGGCGGTCTTCATGATGGCGACCGGTTCGGTCACTGCCGGCACACCTTCCGAGGGGAACACGAACTCGACCGGGGAACCCTTCTTCTTGGCGTTCATCGCCATGAAGTCGACCAGGATGCCATAGGGCTTTTCGCCCGATGCCACCGACTTCAGCACCGCACCATTGCCGCGCACGCTGACGGTGTTGTTGGTCTTCAGCTTCTGGAAGAAATCCCAGCCATAATTGGCGTCGCCGACGAAGCCCGAAAGCAGGTAGGCGGCGGCACCCGAATAGAGCGGGCTCGGCATGACCAGGCCATCGGCATAGGCGGGCTTGGCAAGATCGGCCCAATGCTGCGGCTTCTCGGTCGCAGCGGTGTTGTAAACGATGCCGGTGGTGATCAGCTTGCTGCCGAAATAGGTCTTGTCGGCGTCATAGGCATCCGCTTCGATGCCATCGAGCTTTGCCTCGGGATAGGGCAGTAGCCGGTCGTCCTTCTTCAACAGCTCCATCGAGACCGCATCGGCGATCAGAAGCACGTCGGGCTGCGGGCTGCCGGCGGCAAACTCGGCCGCCATCTTGGTCAGGATGTCGCTCGTTCCGGAGCGATAGATATTCACATCGATACCCGGCTGCGCCTTCTTGAAGGCATCCACGGTCTTGGCCGCGTCGGCTTCCGGCTGGGACGTGTAGAGCGTCAGTGTTTCGGCGTTTGCCACGCCGGCAAACAAAGTTGCCGCGAGTGCCAGCTGGCTGGCCAGCAGCTTGATGAAGTGCGTCTTCAATGAGACCTCCTGTCTTTCTGTGCATGACCGGTCCGGCTCTGGCCGGCTCCCCGTCTCTTCCTCCCTGCACGGCGCATATGACTGGTGGATGACACAGCGCGTGAAACCCACAAAATATGTTCATATGTATGATGTCAATTACAAATGAACAGAAATGTGCGACAATCGACACGCCGCAGATCCGGCATCAGTTGACATCCGGCCGGTATTTCCTTGATGAGCACCGGTCAGGCCACGGCTCATGAGGGACAGGAACCGATGACCACAGAAAAACCAAGACAGGCTCGCCTGCCGATGGTCTCGTCGGACCTTACCGTCAAGACGGCATGGCTCTACTATGTCGAAGGTTTCACCCAGGAACAGATCGCCGAAAAGCTCGATGTCTCCAGGGTGAAGGTCATGCGTACGCTGGCCTCCTGCACCGCCGAGGGCATTGTCGTCACCATGATCAACGCGCCGACCGCCGGGCAGGTGGCGCTCGAGCGGGAGCTGGAAAAGCGCTGGGGTCTGAATGCTGCCGTCGTCATCCCGACGCCTTCGGCGCATGACCATCTGGAGAAGGCCATCGGCCATGCCGTCGCGGCCTATCTCGGCGAGCAGATGCAGGACGGCATGACACTGGCCATCGGTGGCGGCGCGACCCTGCATGCCAGCCTCGGCTTCCTTGCCCGCCGGCAGTTAAAGCATGCCTGTGTGGTGGCGCTCGTCGGCAGCCTGCCGCACTCGCAATGGATCAATCCATCGATAGTTGCTGCCAAGGTCGCCGATGTCTTCGAGGTCGACAGCTACCAGATCACCGCGCCGGTCACGGTCGACAATCCCTCGCTGCGCGATCTCCTCTGGGCACAGCCGACCCTGCAGGATGTGCGCCAACGCGCGGCCGCCGCCGACATCGCCCTGCTCACCGTCGGCGACATGTCGCCCGACGCCACCATCTTCCGGCATGGCATCGTTCCGTCATCGCTGATCGCTCCGTTGAAAGCGAAGGGCGCGGTCGCCAACATGCTGTGCTATTTCGTCGATGCCAATGGCCGTTTGGTGGACCACGAGGTCAACGGGCGTGTCATGGCCATCGATCTCGATGTGGTCGGCCAGGTGCCGAATGTGGTTCTCGCCGCGGGCGGCAAGCGCAAGGTCACGGCGATCCTCGCCGCACTGAAAGCCGTCGACACCAATGTGCTGATCACTGACAGCGATACCGCCGCGGCGCTGCTTGCCAAAGGCGGTTAGATGAGCCCGCGCTCGCGCAAAAAATCCTCGACGCCGACATGGGTCATGGATTCGAATTCGGCGATCGCCTCGGCCACCCGCTTGCGCTGCGCCGCCAACAGTGTGAACACCTGCTTCATCTCGCCGGAAACACCAAAACGGCTCCACCGCTCGGCGATATGCGTGGGCAGACCGATGTCGGCGCAGAACGCGTCCAGACTGTCATAGCCGAGGCTGGCGACGAGCTGCCTGGTCTCCTCCGCCGACATGCGAGGCTCGAAGGCGTGGTCGTGCAGGCGCTGCGCCACCAGCTTGATGTCGGATGGCGACGCACCCATGACCTTGCCGAACAGGGTTTTGACGTCAGATGGGTCGAATGCAGGCATATTTGGCCTCCCTGGATCGCAATCCAGATAGAACATGGGTCAAGGGTCAGCGCCTGACAAGTCGTTTCTGTCGCAAGCCGGCGCATCAGTCGGAGCCGGCTTCTGCTTGGTGGATCAGACCAGCAGGCCCATCGGATTTTCAAGGAGGTTCTTGAAGGCGACCAGCAGTTCGGCACCCAGCGCACCGTCCACGGCGCGGTGGTCGGTCGACAGCGTCACCGACATCACGGTGGCTATTCTGATCTCGCCGTTCTTGACCACTGCCCGCTCCTCGCCG
>NZ_RZQT01000159.1:0-12152 GCF_003998485.1 Mesorhizobium sp. M7A.F.Ca.CA.001.04.2.1 | reverse complement strand
ACCTATGAAGATGCGTTGATTGCCATGATCGACGCCAAGCGCAAGGGCAAAAAACCGCCGAAACCAGCGCCAAAGCCTCAGGAGAACGTGGTCGACCTGGCCTCGGTTTTGCGAAAGAGCCTCGCCAAGGAAGGCATCGGCCAAGACCGGCCAAAGGCCAAGAGCCGCAAATCGGCATAGTTAAAGATAGCAATCCCACCATCACCGCGCATCATCCAGTAGTTTTGGCGCGCTCGCGCGTTTCCGGCGTCAGGCCTTCGGCCAATCTCACCGGCTCGTCGCACTGCGACGCTGCGGCAATCGGGAGGAAAGAACACCCGACGCGACAAATCGCGGAGGGCCGAATTGCCGTTGTGCCCGTAGCTATAGGTCTCGTCGTTTGGTTCTCCTTGTGACCAACTGGTCGGCGTGGTCACCGTCACCCAAAAAATGATCGTGCCGACCTGGCCATGGATCGATGCATGTGAGATTGCGTTCATTGGATGTTCGTTGCTTTAGTCAATCGCAATGTAGCGTTGAGCGGAAACGAAGTGGGCCCGCCACTGAGGACACAAACAGCGGCGGGCCCTGCTTTGAGACCTGGCCCGGGAGCCAAGCTGCAGACCTAATTTCGATTTCAGAAAGAGGTTCCAGGCCTGCAGAAAAACTTAACGCTTGCTTGCATTGCATACGCCCGCAACCGGGTCTCGGAACCGGAGGCGGGCCTCGCACCAGAGCTTGGTCCTTTCAAGGAGGGAGTCGTCCTCACCAAGCACATCCCGACCTTCGACTGCAGATGCGTGTTCCTCAGGTCAGTGCAAAATTTACGGCCCTGGGGTAAAAATGCTCGTGCGAGCAGCAGGGATCTAGAGCGGCGCTTTCCTCGCGCCCACGACGGTCGGCCACGGCCGGATGCTCGATGGCCTCGGCTATCTCGATCGAAGTCCAACCCGCTGCCATGACTTCCAAACGTCCATTCAGTGACCTGCTGGCTATCCTGTCGCGGTCAGGATATTCGTCCTGTCGCCTGCGGGAATTCTGCTCTGCGTCTCAGTCGGTCGCGCCTTTGGGCTTCGTCGCAGCAGGATCTAGAGCAGCGTTTTCCTCGCGCCCACGACGGTCGGCCACGGCCGGATGCTCGATGGCCTCGGCTATCTCGATCGAAGTCCAACCCGCTGCCATGACTTCCAAAGGTCCATTCGGTGACCTGCTGGCTATCGTGTCGCGGTCAGGATATTCGTCCTGTCGCCTGCGGGAATTCTGCTCTGCGTCTCAGTCGGTCGCGCCTTTGGGCTTCGTCTCGGACGTAGCTCCGTCGAGGAGACAACCCGGTGAGAGGTCACGTCGAGCAGATGCAGGCACTCAGTCAATTCTGGCCGGGCGATTGGCCTTGGATGCTTCCACGTCCAGCTGGGCGCGACTGGCGTGAAGCAAGGCCGCGATCAAATTTTGGTCGGCTGACTTTTTCCCGGTGTATAGGCACACAAGCTCGCGGGCCTGGACCGTCGAATCGGATTCCGGGCTCTCCCTGATGGCTGATGTAAGAGCCCGGGAGAGTATGTCGAAATCCAACAACGAAATAACCGGTCGGCTTCCTTTCATGGCCAAATCCATCCTGTTGGTCTGCAGGCAATACTCGAAAGGTCGACATGACAAGAATCGGCATCACCCGTTCCTTCACGCGGTCAACTTCAGAAGCTCTCGGAACATTTCGCCGAGCCCAGCGGCGGGGCGTGGATAACAGCGGTGCAGCGCCACCGCAATTACAAAGGTTAATTCGGCTACGCATCGAGCATCGGATGGTTTGGGACTGATTGTTCGCAAATCGCAGCTATAAATCAAATCTTCAGGGTAAGTTGACATGCTTGCCCACCGCCGACCGCCTATGGCTTGGATAGATGTTCAGGAGAAAGCAGCGTAGGGCCTATCGACTTGTCAGATCTGATGCCCCCCGATGTGCAGGATGATCCTGCCCTAGCCGCTGAGGTCGACCGGCTTCTGGCGCGCCGTACGCGCGAAATCAGCCTGCGTGGCGAGATCGAACGCCTATTTCGAGCACGTGTCTGGTCGCAAACGGCGAAAATCATCCGCGCGTGGATGATCTGGGTGGCATTTTTGGATGTGCTGACGTTGGCACTGAACGCGGCGTTGCTTCCATGGGGCGTAGCGCAGTCCATGCTCCTGCCCGGCGCCATCATCCCGCCCGTCGCGTTGGCCGTGGTCCTAGCCTGGCGTAAACCGCAGGCGCCTTGGCTCCAAGGAGCTTCGCTGATCGCAGGCATGTTCCTGATCTTGTTGTCAGTCGCATTGGTCGGAGCAAGCGCTGGTGGCGAGTTCTACGAACGGCAATTGAACGTCATGTTGTTCGTGGCCATCACAGCCATCATAATCTTCGGGATCCCCCTGGCGTGGACGATGACGATCGCTGCGCTGGCGCTCGGACTCTATCTCATGCTTCAACTGCAGAACCCGGCCATCGCGCATGGGAGTGCAGTGGCTGGAACGCTGTTCTTCGCCAGCGGTATCTTTGCAACGGTGGCCGCGCGGCGCATCATGACAATTCTTGCTCAAAAGACTTTCCTGTTTGAGCTTCGCGACCGACGCAGGGTCGCCGAACTGGCGAAAGCGAATGATCGACTGGTACTCCTGGCGAGGACCGATCCACTCACCGGCATCTCCAACCGTCGCTGGATGACGGAAACACTCGAGCGCCTATGGGGAAGTGACAAACGTTGCCTTGCCGGTGCCGCGATGCTGATGTGCGACATTGACAACTTCAAGAAGCTAAACGACCACCTCGGCCATGCGGAGGGAGATCGGTGTTTGGTAAAGGTCGCAACTATCTTGAAGGAAAACGTGAGACGTGATCGCGATCACGTTGCCCGTTATGGCGGCGAAGAATTCCTCGTGCTCCTGCCCGGGGTGAACGAGGAAGAGGCCGCCGCTGTGGCTGAACGAATGCGTAAGAGCGTCGAGGCTGCCGCTTTGCCCAACCCTGGATCCCGTGTGTCGCGCTGGGTCACCCTGAGCATTGGAGTTGCCGTTCAGACCTCTGAGGCGATCTCGCCGGAGCAGTTACAGCAGCGAGCGGATGCCGCACTTTACCTTGCCAAGCAGACGGGCCGCAACAGGGTGCTGCTTCACAGACCGGAGTTATCCGCGCGCAAACACATTCGGCCGGGCAGCCTCGGGGCATAGGCCGTGCCGGCCCGAGATCTGCTCTTCTGAATCACGGGGTTTCCCGTGCGTCGACGATAACAGGTTAGTTCAGGGACTTTGGACCACCGAGACGAAGGGTTCCCCTGTAATCTCCACATCGCGCCCGGCAGACTACGATTTCGAGAATAATCCCCTGAAACGAGTTTCCGGGTTGTTCAGAACACCCATGGCCGATTCCGGCTGCGTGGATGGTCCAGGGGGAGTTCCACCAAATGGCCTCAGTGATGGGCGATCATCTGGATGACTTGCCGGGTCTTCGCAAATGCCGAGCGCATGGGCTCCGTCGATTTCTGCGCCCTGCGCCCTATGTGGCGCGCGTTTGGCTAGGTGAATGGCGCCCATTGCGCAGCCCCTGATCTTGCGCAAGGGAATCCTGCGACAGCCCTCATTAGGTCGGTTGCAAGTGCTCCATGAAATCTCCATCTAGTTCAGTTGTAGTCAGAACGCGGTCAAACGATGACACGGCAAGAAGTTCTCTCCGTCATTGGGTCAGCCGACGATATTACGGTTGCGGAGATCATCGCAACGGGTGCGTCGATCGAGGAATTGAGAGAGGCATGGGCATGGGCTTTTGCTGACGAGGCGTTAATGGGACAGGGGCGCCCGCTTCCGGGAACACGAGCGGCCGCGCTTATCGACCTGCTTAAGCCCGACGAAGACGACCCGGCTGAACCGGGCACCCGTCTGGAATAAATCAGCAAACCCATCGAATGTGCAATTTGGCCCTGTCATCCACGGCAGCGTTGCAGACACATCCTTGATGAAACCGACCTTTGTGCCCGTTTCAGTTCAGTCGGTCTTGCGCGTGGGCTCCAGACTCCCGACCATCGTAGCCGAGTAGCAGGCATCACAGGCCTCGTGCGGCTCAGCCGGCCACTGGACAACGCTACAGCATTGATCACTCAACCGATTTCGGAGATCGCCGACTTCTCTTGCGTTCACACGCCAGAGATCGCTAGTCTAAACCTGCGGCGCGAAGTTCCTTACATCGATAAAAGCACACGCGCTCAGAAGCGGATCGCAGGCTTTTGTTGTCCACCTGTGTGGTCGCCGGATGCGCCGAAACGTAAGGACTTTCGCCTCGCCGACCGGAGTCGCCGACCGTGCGCGCAAAGCCGCAGAGCAGTTCCCGCAACCGCATGTTGAGCCGGACCGCCACTTCAAACATACCGCTCATCGGCTTCACAACTCTGGTGCGCTCCGGTAGGGGGCCAGCCCAGCAGCACAGATCGCGACGCCGTCTCTGGCCTGTCAGTCAGGAGTTTGCCACAGCAACGAAAAGCGATTGTCCCTGCCGGTCGATACGGAACAGCACTGGCTTTTTCTGCTGACGGGATTTCGCCCATTCCTCGCGGACGTCAGACGGCTGGGTCATGTTTCGGTTGTTGGCCGACACGATGACGTCGCCGGGCCGGATGCCGCTTTCGGCCGCAAGACTGTTGGGAGCGACATCCTGGACGAACACGCCCGTGGTGTCGGCCTGTAGGCCGAGTTGCTGGCGCGCTTCGTCCGGAATGGCGCTCAGCGACATACCAAGGCGCTGGTCCTCAGTACCCAGGCTTGGAATGGCACCGGTCTGTTCCTCCTGGTCCCTGCGTCGATCGACAGTCAGCGACAATTCCTGGTTTGTGCCGCCCCGGTTCGTTGTTACGGTCACTTTCGATCCCGGCTTCTGGCTTGCTGCCGCCAGCGTCAGGTCATGGACGCCTTGGATGTCCTTGTCGTTGAACCGGGTTATCACGTCGCCGGCCTGGATTCCCGCTTTCTGCGCCGGGCTGCCAGCCTCGACCGAGGCAACCAGCGCGCCCTTGGCGCCCGGCATTCCGAGCGCCTCGGCGATGGAGGGCGTGATCTCCTGAAGACGCACGCCGATGAAGCCGCGCTCGATGCGGCCAGTGCTGATCAGTTGGTCGACGATAGTCCGAGCTGTGCGCGAGGGCACCGCGAACCCAATGCCTATGCTACCGCCTGACGGCGACACGATTGCCGTGTTGACTCCGATGACTTCGCCGCGCGCGTTGAACAAAGGACCTCCCGAGTTACCTCTGTTGATCGAGGCGTCAGTCTGCAGGAAATCGTCGTAAGGACCGGCCTGGATATCGCGAGAGCGGGCAGAAAGGACGCCGACAGTGACCGTGCCCCCGAGGCCGAAGGGACTGCCGATGGCGATGGTCCAGGCCCCTGGTTGCATCGCGTCCGAATCCCCCCAGGCCGTCGCCGTCATGTTGGGCCGAGGATCGACTTTCAATACCGCGATGTCGGTTGCCGGATCGCGGCCCACCACCCGGGCGGGCGCCGTCTCCTTGTCGGAGAACACGACGTGAATCTCAGTTGCGTCGGCGACGACATGGTTATTGGTGACGATGTAGCCTTCGGGACTGATCACAAAGCCGGAGCCGAGTGCTTCCCGCACCTGGGGCTGGATACGCCCTCCTCCGTCGAAGGGATTGAGAAAGTCGTTGAGCGTCGTTTGATCCTGGATGATCTGCCTGGTCGTGATGGCGACAACCGCGGGCAGCTTCTGACGCACGATTGCGCTGAAGTCGTTCGGAATTTCCTGTGCGGTGGCCGGAGCAAGGCCGCCAGTCGAGAGCATCAGGGCTCCTGTGATCAAGCCAATGCACAAGTTCCTAGAGAGGTAAGACATGACTGGTTCTCCTGCCGGATTCGGGTCCTTGATTTTCGCCCGACGTCAGAACTGAGATTCTCGCCGATTGTTTCACGGGCTGGATAAAATGGTTCTAAGGCGTTGACCACGGGAAATGTGACCCGTGCCAAGCCATTGAAACTTGCTTGAGACGTCCCAAAATTTCGTCTGGCGGGAATCGCGAGAGCCGCCAAACTCAAACACGCAGGAGATTGTCTGAAGCGGAGGACCATCAATGGAAGCAGCCATTTCGACCCATTTTGCCTCGATTGAACCCGTGGCCCCCGATGTTTTTCTGGACCGATTGCTGCATCCGGCACGGCATTTCAAACATCCCCACGACGTTTTGGCCGACGTTGCCCTGGACGGTCAGGAGAAGCGCGCCATCCTTTCGTCATGGGCGTCGGATGCCTGCGCGGTAGAATCCGTGCCAGCGCTTCGCATGCTGCCGAGGGCGGGTGAACCAGTCAGCTTCGATGCGATCATGGATGCATTGCAACAATTGGATCAATCGGACGAGCTTGCCGGTCCTGATGGCAGTGACAGCGCGATGGTGGCCGGGTTCGTGCCATTCATCGATCGGATTTAAGCGCGACCTGATTGTTCGTGAACCATTGACCCGTCGGCGAGTGACCCCGCCGGCGGGGGGTGGCATGGGTGCGTTTCGCCCGGATTGCCGCTGAAAATTTTCCTAATACCTCTTGAAGGTGCAAGTCGCGATTCTAAATTGATGGTCGCCGGTCGCCTGATGGGGCCGGCAAGACCAGGAGGCGGCAAGGCTCTTGGCGCCTCCTATGATCCATGTTGCTCAAACGGAGGATGTGGTTATGAACCTCGATTTTACCCCCCTGTACCGGTCCAGCATCGGCTTCGACCGCATGGTCGACATGCTTGAAAATGCGAGCCGTGTGGCCTCGTTCGACAACTGGCCGCCCTACGATATCGCCAAGGTTGATGATGATGACTATCGCATCACGATGGCGGTCGCCGGTTTCTCGCAGGACCAGCTGACCATCACTCACCAGCCCAACATGCTGGTCGTGAGCGGGTCGCAATCCGGCGATGAGAACGGCCAGTATCTCTACCGCGGCATCAACGGGCGCGCTTTCGAGCGTCGGTTCGAACTGGCCGATCATGTCAAAGTTGCTGGCGCCAGCCTTGAGAACGGGCTGCTGAGCATCGATCTCAAGCGCGAGGTTCCCGAGGAGATGAAACCGCGCAAGGTCGAGATCTCCAGCGGGGCTCCCATGCCGAAGATCGAAGCCCCCAAGGTCGAGACCGAGAAGCTGGCGGCCTGAGCAATCCACGATGAAGGCATCGCTTGAGCCGGGCGTCCGGCCCGGCTCACAGACCTACGAAAGGAGAAAGACAATGAGCGTACGTGACTTGATCCCATGGGGCCGGGGCAACGGAAACTCGGCGCCCAGTCTCTTCCCTGATGGAGATCGAGACCCCTTCGTCTCCCTCCACCGGGAGGTAAACCGGCTGTTCGATGACGCCTTCCGCAGCTTCGGCGCCAGACTGCCGGCCTTCAGTCCCTCTTTTGCCGCCACTTGGCCCAGCGTCGAAATTTCCGACACGGACAAGGAAGTCCGCGTCACGGCGGAAATACCCGGCCTGGACGAGAGCGACATAGAAGTCCTGCTGGACAACGGGGCGCTCAAGCTTAAAGGCGAGAAGCGTTCCGAGACCGAGGACAAAGACCGGCAGTTCTCCGAGCGCTTCTACGGTCGCTTCGAGCGCCTCATTCCGCTCGGCTACGAGGTCGAGGAAGACAAGGTCAACGCCGCCTTCAAGAACGGGGTGCTGACCGTGACCTTGCCCAAGACCGAGCGGGCGCAGGCGAAGGCCAAGCGGATCGCAATCAACGGCAAGAACTGACGCACGGCAGTATGAGCAGCGGCCGTCACGGCCGCTGCTCGTACCACCCTTCATGATGGGAGGGACAGACAATGGAGACAGCTCAAAGCAGCGACATCAGAAGCCCAACCACGACCTCCGGCCGGCCGGACAATGACAATCGGCCTCGTGTCGACGAGCCGGCTTTGTCAATGGGGCGGTCAGTGTTTCCGGACGGCGTGACGGCACGGATCTACCAGCCATGCCGCTCGGCCATGACCTCGGCAAAGCCCCGCAAGGACTGGCGATTGATCTTCGAACCTCGCACAGCCCCGTTCATCGAGCCGCTGATGGGCTATACGGGCGGCCGGGACACCCTGACCCAGGTTCAACTGGATTTTCCGACGCTGGAGGCGGCGATCCGTTATGCGGAGCGCCAAGGCCTCAGCTACGTGGTGCAGGCTCCATCTTCTGGCTCTCAGGCCAAGGTCAGCAACAGGCAAGCATCGGAGGAGAGGCACGCCTTTTCCGACGTGGTTTGGCAACGGCTACAATTGGCATGGCTCCAGGCAAGCCACAACTATGGCGCTGGTGCACAGGCAGCGCACATACAGACGGCGCTTTCCGAGCCCGAGACATTCTATGCCTCTCCGATGGAGGTGGTGGATGACCCGGTACTCGCACCCGACGAGAAACGTGCCGTGCTCAAGAACTGGGCCTGGAACGAGTACCTGATCGACCTGGCCACCGCTGAAGGCATGCCGGAAAATGCACGTCCCACGCGATTGGACGAGGTTGAGCTCGCTCTGCTGGCCTTGGAAGGCAGTACCCAGAGATTCCAGACTCGGCTCAGCCCGGTACGATCCCGGATAGCCGCATGATGGAGGCAAGAATGGACCCACTGATCGTCTTCGACGCCCAACGGACCATCCCGAACCCCTTCGCGCTTGCGGTCGCGGCAGCAGGGCGGGCGCGCGCACTGGCGCGCGGCGCAGCGCCCCGGCTGGCGGCCAGGCCGAAGAGCCGGCCGCATCTCGCATTGAGTGAGATCGCCGGCAATGCGTTCGAACCTCGGGAGATCGAACCCTTCCTCCTGACTGAGCCGATCTCGCCGAAGGACTGCGTCCGTTTCAAATCCGGACCCAAGAAGCTTTGCGGCATCGGGCCGAACAGGCCCGCTGCCGCACCCGCCCTCGACTCAAGGGCGGTACATTGACGTACTGAAACGCAGGAAAGGAGAATGACGATGTTGAAGACCGACAGCAGCAGGCCGGCGCTCGATGTCGTAAACATCCTTGCCGGCATCGCGCTGGCGCTCTCGCCTTGGCTCCTTGGCTATGCTGCCGATGCTGTTGCCGTCTGGCACGCCTTCATCGCGGGCGTAATCACCGTTCTGATCGCAGCGCGCGCGTTGGTGGCTTCCACAAATATGAGGAATGGGCGAACCTTGTCGTCGGCCTGTGGATTGTGGCCGCACCTTGGGTGCTTGGCTTTGCCGGCCTGGCGGCAGCAATGTGGTCGCACGCCATCGCTGGCGCTGTGGTTGCTGCCCTGGCAGCAGCCAGCCTTTGGCTCGCGAATGACCGACCGCTCTCTGCAGCCTGATCATAGCCGCTGGCGGGTCCGACTCTTCCGGGCCCGCTCTTTTTTTCGCGAGACGATGCCGGCGGCGATGAAAGGCGTTGACGTGCCAGAATTGATGCGCTCCGTTTGACGACCTATATCGCGCGCTGTGTGGAGTGGCCGCAATGGACATGAGTAAAGGAAAACACAACGCCGCCTTCGCTGCGCTGATGCTCTTCCAGCTACGCAGCTCGTGACGCAAATCCAAATAGCCGGTTAGAGGCCTTGCTACGCGACGGCAAGATCGCCGACGTGCAGGTTGGGGGGCCGAGGGCCTCGCGGACAGACGCGCTGGCAGCGGGATGAGGTGCCAATTGCCAAGAGGCTGCTGGGCTCGGCCGGCCAATTCTCTCTTGAACTGAAAAGAGGCATTTCCAATATCCTCTCTGTGCCGAAGGCGTCACGCAGACCGGCATGTTTGCCGAGGAATCATCCTGCGTCACCCGAAGAGACACAAGCGCCGCTTTAGGGCTTGAAGGGAGGTCAAGATGGAGAGCGCTACGTTCAAACAGCCGATTTTCGTGCGAGATGACAGTTTCGTTCTCAAAAAGATCGGTTGCGTCATGGATGCCATAGAATTTCTGGAAGAATGGCCGGTCGAAAGGCGCGGCCTTCTCCACGGAGCGGCCTGTGATACATGCTACTCGGCGTATGATGGTCGCAAGTCGGTCGAGGCCGCGCACAAGGCGTTTGCGACCTGGGCACGCAGGGTGGGTGTGATCGAAGACGTTCCCTTGGCGCCGTCTTGGATGACAGGGCCGAAGATTGGCAGTGCACACGAACTAACCGTTAAAACTCTCTGCGGCGGCAATCACGCCGCCGCAGCAAACAATCTGCCACGCGCTCACGAGGAGGAGAGGCTCGGTTGACCAGATGACGGACGGGCTGCGCCGGCAACTCGCGCTATCGTATTCGGGGGGTCCGGACGATCGCCCTCCCGCTGCCAACCCCGATGAGCAAAGAGCCTTTCACATTTGCAAGCCGCAGCCGCCGATTGCAGCCCAAGCCGAACACAGGCCTTCACTGCACCAAAAAGTCCGCTACACATAAGGCATGGTGCATTCATGGCCTTGCGGACGGGCGAAGCCGTGAGGCGATACTCGCCCACGCCTCGACCAGTCACGGCACAGCGGATTGAGCGAGTACTCGACCGCGTCGCCGAAATCATTGTGGCACGAGGTGAGCATGGTGAGGCATGGCTCCCGTTATACGACCACTTGGAACGCGCCTTGCAGGACAACCGGGCGAAGGAAGAACGTCTTGCCGCAGTGCGTCAGCGGGTCATACGATCCCAGGATCGAGCGGCCACACGATCTTCATAGTTCCTGTTGCCACATCTTCATGTCGCCGTCCTCGCCATATTTCGGCCGGTAGATCGGGTAGCCCATCAACATGCGCCGAAGCTCCTCGCCGAGCCTACCGTTCTTCATGCGGTCTTCGAACGAGCGGCGCAGTGAATAGACAGTGTGTATTGTTCTCGGCGGCCGCCGACCGCGTCAACAGATGATGATTTGGCAGGCTCGCCTATCGTGCTCTCGGCTAGTCCGCAGGATCGTGCCGAGGAGCTCGGCGACCAATATCTCTGCGAGAGGTCGATAGACGAATCCCAGGGACTCGACGCGCTTGATGTGGATTTTCACCAGCATCAACGAAGCCCACAAAGCATTGTCAGCAGCCTCATGGAGATCTCGGGCGGTGCGCGCCTTTATCCGGTCTGTGTTGTCGAGGGCGCGGCGCACGAGCACGCAGCGCTCGTCGAGGTCCCTGACCTCTCTGGGCACACGGCGATAGTAATGGAAATGATCGCCCCTCCGTTGCAGGAAGCGGTCGGGATGATGCTGTCCGCGTCGTCTTCCCGGGCAGCAATTCAGGGCGCAGCAATCTGCGTTGCCCACCCACCCCCAGTTTAGCAGCCCTGTGCCTTCAGGGACCGGACCATGCGCACGACAACAGGCTCATATGGCTTCTTTTCCGATTTCCTGTAATCAATTGTGAAAAGCGCGGCGCGGTCGCCGCAGACCGTGATTGCGCGGACATAGCGGATCTCGCCATTCTTGACACCCGAGTAGCTTGCCCATCTGGATGTTATGCGCCGATAGGTCAGTCGCCAACCGGACTTTTTGTCCTCTATCATGCGGTGCTCGATCTCGGCGCGAAAACTGGCTTTGCCCAATCGTGCGCCCCAAATGACTAGGGACGCTTCTCTCGGCCCCTGAAAAGCCGCGCCTTGATCCGAGTGCTGGGTGAGGACGAAACCTGGAGGAATATCGAATGTAAAGCCAAGCTGCCGGACGCCAAAGGGCTGCCATGCTTCGGCCCGAAGCAATGTGGTGCAATAGAGACAGACTGTAAGGCCCAGCAAGAAGTGTCGCATCGCTCTGATTTAGCGTCGGCTAACATGGCGACCAGACCGACATGGGGTCCGCGACGTAAAATGTGCAGTTCAAAGCGGGCTTCCCTTGGCGTCAGGGATGATCACTGAGGTGGAGCCGGAACTTACCTGATCCTTGAGCCGGCGAACCGATGATGCTGGAGGGGCTTTGAGCCATAGTGGTTCTAACTGTAGCCGAGCAAATGGCGAAGCCCAACTATCGGAGCTAGACGGTCCATATCATGCAAGGGCCGCCGCGACCCAGGCGATCGCGGGAGAGCCGCGCCGCTATTTCAGCCAAACTGTGTTCCATGGTCGAATTCTCCCCAGGTTGACTCCAGAGGACGGCGGGCGCAGACGTTCACGCGGACGGGCATCGACTGGTCATCGCTCGACACATGGTGCGCATCCCCCACAATCCACATCTCGGTAAGCGATTGCAGGGGTGGCCGGCGCCTGTGGCGGGGTTTTTTG
>NZ_RZQT01000158.1:0-12190 GCF_003998485.1 Mesorhizobium sp. M7A.F.Ca.CA.001.04.2.1 | reverse complement strand
GGCTGGAGCATGGCGCAGCGGGGGCCGGAGGATTGTGCTGGAAACCGCGTGTGTTGTGCGGAATGCCGCTGGGCAACAAGAGATGCAGGCGCCAAGCGCCCCCCTCTGTCCTGCCGGACATCTCCCCCTCAAGGGGGGAGATTGGCAGCTTTGGCCTCATCGCTCTTTTCTTCATCGCTGAAAATTGGCGAAAGCCGTTGTTACATCCGATCTCCCCCCTTGAGGGGGAGATGTCCGGCAGGACAGAGGGGGGCGCTGTCCCGCCATTCCTTTGACTACCCTAATGCCTCCGCGCCAGTTTCGGCGGATGGCCATGCTCCTCGCGAAACGCCCGGGCAAAACTCGACATCGAGGCAAACCCACACGCCAGCGCCACGTCGCGCACGGCGAGCGTCGAGTGCGCCAGCAGGTCAGCGGCGCGTTTGAGCCTCAGGCGCCGGTAATAGCCATTGGGCGAGATGGCGAGTTCGGAGCGGAAGGAGCGCTCGAGCTTGTCTGAGGACACGCCGAGCTTCGCGGTCAGCTCGGCCATGCCGAGCCGTTCCTCGACCGCGTCTTCCATGATGGCGATGGCCGACAGCACCAGCTCGTTCTGGACGCCGGTGCGCAGGCGCAGCGGCATCATCTTGCGGTCGATGCTGGAGCGCAGCTGGCTGTGCACGAACCATTCGGCGACGCCGGCGGCAAGCTCGGCGCCGTAGTCGCGGGTGATGATCTCCAGCATCATGTCGAGGCTGCCGACACCGCCGGCCGAGGTGAAGCGCTTGCGGTCGATGACATAGAGGTCGCGCCTGAGCTCGATGTTGGGGAAGGCTTCGGTGAAGGCGGCCTGGCTGGTCCAGTGCAAGGTGCAGGCATGGCCGTCGAGCAGGCCGGCGCGCGCCAGGAAGAACGCGGCATCCGCCACCGCACCGATATGGGCGCCATTGCGCAGGCTCTTGCGGATCCAGTGTGCAGCGTCCTCGGCGACGAGGTGATCGGCATCGCCGCCCGAGCAGACGACGATGCGGTCGACCTTCGGCGCATCCTCGGCGTAAAAGCCCGGCTGGATGACGACGCCGTTCGACGCCTCGACCGCACCTTTCGTGCCGCCGACGATGATCCAGCGATAGCATTGCCGTTTCGCCAGGACATTGGCGGCGCGCAGCGGCTCGATGACCGAGCTGAACGCCATCATCGGAAAACCTGGGAACACCAGCACGGCGAAAGTGAGGGGTTCAGTGGGCTTGGGTGGTTCGCGCGTGGCCATGGGGCGCTACATTTCGGGCAGATGGGGTTCGGGGTCAATTGGCCGGTCCATCATCATGAGACGTCGGCGCCGCCCCTTGCCCTTCCTCTCCCCCGTCGATCGGGGGAGAGGTGTCGAGCGAAGCTCGACGGAGTGGGGGTCGACCCTCGCCGCGCGCCTGAGGTCTCTTGCTCGTCAGATTGTGCCTGTCTTGCGGCGACTGCGCGTCTGCGAACGCCTTCCCCACTCCGTCTCGGCTTCGCCGAGCCACCTCTCTCCCCTCCGGAGGGAAAGGAAAGGAGCCAAGGCAGGGCGATGAGGGGCAACGCTGAAGTTGCAAGTTGATTGAGCTTCTAGCCCGCCAGCGCCTGCTCCAGATCCGCAATCAGATCATCGCCATCCTCGATCCCCGCCGACAACCTTACCAGCGAATCCGATATGCCGATCTCGGCCCGTTTCTCCGCCGGTATGGAGCCATGCGTCATCAGCGCCGGGTGCTCGATCAGGCTCTCCACACCGCCGAGGCTTTCGGCGAGCGTGAACAATTGCGTGCGTTCGAGGAACTTTTTGGTGCCGGCTAGGTCGCGGTCGAGCACGGCTGTGATCATGCCGCCGAAGGCATGCATCTGCTGGACGGCGACGGCGTGCTGCGGGTGGCTGGCGAGGCCGGGATAGATGACGCGGCGGACGTCGCGGCGCGCTTCCAGCCATTGCGCGATCTTGAGCCCGTTGGCGGAATGGCGCTCCATGCGCAGCGCCAGCGTTTTCAGCCCGCGCAGTGCCAGAAAACTGTCGAACGGGCCCGAAATGGCGCCGATGGCGTTCTGCAGGAATTTCAGCTGGGCGGCCAGATCCTTGTTGTCGCCGACGACGGCGACGCCGCCGACCATATCGGAATGGCCGTTGAGATATTTGGTCGTCGAATGCACGACGATGTCGATGCCAAGCTCCAGCGGCCGCTGGATATAGGGGCTGCAGAAGGTGTTGTCGGCGACCGTGAGAATCCCCTTGCGCCTGGCAAGTGCGGCGACGCCTTCGAGGTCGACGATGCGCAGCAGCGGGTTGGTGGGGGTTTCGACCCACAGCATTTTCGTCTCGGGCCGGATCGCGGCCTCCACGGCGGCAAGGTCGGTGAAGTCGACGAACGAGACCTGCAGATTGGCCGAGCGTTTGCGCACCCGCTCCATCAGCCGGAAGGAACCGCCATAGATGTCGTCGGTGGCAACGATATGCGCACCGGAATCGAGCAGCTCCAGCACGGTGGCGATCGCCGCCAGCCCGGACGCGAAGGCGAACGCAGCCGAGCCGCTTTCGAGATCGGCCACGGCGCGCTCGAACGCAAAGCGCGTCGGGTTCTGGCTGCGGGCATATTCAAAGCCCTTGTGCACGCCGGGCGATTGCTGGCCATAGGTCGAGGTGGCGTAGATCGGCACCATCACCGCGCCGGTCAGCGGGTCGTGGCTCTGGCCGCCATGGATGGTGCGCGTCGAGAAAGCCAGACGGTTTTTCCCGGCTGGCGGAGTATTGCTGGTCATCGTGCGCGCCTCAGATGGTTGATCAGATCGATGCGGGTAATCAGGCCGACGAATTCGTCGCCGTCGAAGATGATGGCGACCTCGTTGCGGTCGAACACCGGCAGCAGCGCGTCCAGCGTCTGGCTGGCCTGCAGCGTGTGCAGGTTGGAGGTCATGGCCGTGCGCACTGGGCCGTTGAAGCGCTCCCAGCGGCCGTCATAAGGGCCGTCGACCTTGGCCAGTATGTCGCTTTCGTCAACGATGCCGACGAGCTTGCCATTGTCGAGCACCGGCAGCTGCGAGACATCGGAGCGGCGCATGCGGCCATAGGCATTGAGCAGGCTTTCGTCCGGGCCGACATAGACGGTGTCGCCGGTGCGGTGCGAGCGCATCACCAGGTCACGCAGATCGCCATGCTGCTCGTGCTCGGCCAGCCCCTGCTCGGCCAGCCAGAAATCGTCGAACACCTTCGACAGGTACTTGTTGCCGCTGTCGCAGACTAAGGTGACGACGCGTTTGGGCACCGTCTGCTCGCGGCAATAGCGCAGCGCCGCCGACAGCAGCGTGCCCGACGATGAGCCGGCAAGGATACCTTCCTTGGACAAGAGGTCGCGCACCGCCAGCATGCTCTGCTTGTCGGGGATCGAATAGGCCTTCTTGACCAGCGACAGATCGGCATTGGGAGGCACGAAATCCTCGCCGATGCCTTCCACGGTCCAGCTGCCGGCCTCTTCCATCTTGCCGGTCTTGATCAGCGGCGCCAGCACCGAGCCGACCGGATCGGCCAGCACCATTTCGGTCTTCGGCGACACTTTTGCGAAGTAGCGGCCAAGCCCGGTCAGCGTGCCGCCCGAGCCGACGCCGACCACCACGGCATCCACATCACCGTCGAGCTGCGAAAAGATCTCGGGGCCGGTGGTGGTTTCATGCGCCAGCGGATTGGCCGGGTTGGCGAACTGGTTGGCATAGAAGGCGCCGGGCGTTTCCGCCGCGATCTTCTCGGCCATGTCCTGGTAATATTCGGCATGGCCCTTGCCGACATCGGAGCGCGTCATGCGCACTTCGGCGCCGAGCGCGCGCAGGTGCTGGATCTTTTCGCGCGACATCTTGTCGGGCACGACCAGCACGATGCGGTAGCCCTTGGGGATGCCGACCTGGGCGAGACCAAGCCCGGTGTTGCCGGCGGTCGCCTCGACGATGGTGCCGCCGCGCTTGAGCTTGCCCTGCTTTTCAGCCGCGGCGATCATCGACAGCGCGATGCGGTCCTTGATCGAGCCGCCGGGATTCTGGCTTTCGAGCTTGATGAACAGCCGGCATTTGCCGGTGTCGAACTTGGTCAGCTCGACCACCGGCGTCTGGCCGATCAGGTCGAGTACCGACTTGTAGGGCGGACGCAGGCGGGACAATTCGGCTTCCGAGGGGGCACTGTCCAGTGCGGCGATCTCATGCTCGCTCATATCGATGCTCCATGACCAAGCGACCGCCTCTGGGCAGGGCGGCAGCGTAGCCTCTTTTCCAGCCCTTTGCAGTCGGAAAGAAGATAGATCGTGCCAATCAACCGGCCAGATGCGGAATGAAATTCCGGTTTGTGCCTCAAAGGCTTGGAGGGTGTGTTGAGATTCAGGTCAGGCGAGCCGAAAATGGCAGATTCCGAGAACCGGAGCAGAGCGTACTTTTGGGTACGTGAGCACCGGAAGCCACAGGAAGCCGCATTTGCAGGCCGGCATCACCTGAATATCGACACAGCCTACCCCAGCAGCTGCTTGCTCAGCCTCGCACACTGCACGCGGATATCGGGGATGGCGTCGATCTCGAAGAAGGTGCCGCGCGTCAGCGGGCCGACGGCGAGGATCTTGGCCGAAACGGTTCCGTCGCCGGCGATGATCTCGCATTTGGTCGATACGTCGAGGCCGATGCGCAGCGGATCCGGCCTTGCCAGGCCGCGGTCGACCAGCGAGCGCACGACGCTGTTCGACGAGGTCGAGATGTCCCTGACGATGCCAGAGCAATCGTAGATGCGGGCGACCTCGAAGGTCTCGAGACGCTGCGTGTGACGCGACTGGACCTGGACGGTGAATTCGCCGTTGCGCGCAATGTCGACGACGCGGCCGGCGACCAGGCGGATGCGGCCGGATTGCACGGCCTCGGTGACACGGGCGTAGACCTCGGGCGCCATGCGATGGCGGTGGATGTCCCACCAGGCCTTGGTGTGCTCGACGAAGCGGCGCTTGGCGGAAGCCGGCCAGTTCTGCCAGATCTTCTGGTTGAACGGCCGCAGCCCGTCGACGACGTCACGCCAGTCGATGCCGGCCTTCTGGTTTTCCTTGATCAGGTCGCGGAACCAGCCGACGAAATAGGAGAGCTGCGTGCCGAGCGGAATGTCGGCGACGTCGAGCTTGATCGGATTGCCCTTGCGATGCGGCGAGGGCAGCAGGCCGCGCCTGGACACAGCTATGATGTCGCCGCGATGGCCGCGTTGCTCCAGCGCCAGGAAAGCATCGACCATGCTGAGGCCGGTGCCCAGCACCATGACGCCGGCGCCGGGCGGAAGTGCTGTGTCGGCTTCCGATCCCATCCTGATGGCATGGCCTTGCGCCGGCTCCTCGTCATGGCCGGTGGCCAGCACGGCGAGATGCGCAACGACGCTGGTGCCGTTGGCCAGCGCCACTTCGACGCCGGAGGCGGTGGGCGTGATCGAGAGGCTTTCCTCGCGGATCAGCCGAAGCCGACCGCTCTGCTTTTCCCGCGCTTCCAGATCGACCAGCAACTCGCCGAGATAGCGGGCATAGATGCTGCGTGGCGCATAGAAGGGCGCCTCCTCAGCCGTTGCCAGGCCGCGTTCCTGAAGCCAGCGCCAGAAATTGCCGGGATCGTCGGCATAGGCGCTCATGCCGGCGGCGCTGACATTCAGTACATGCGCCGACAGCAGCGTCGAATAGGCGATGCCCTGACCGAAATGCGGGCGCCTTTCGATCAGCGTGACGCGCAGGTCGGGATTGGGCGACTTCAGGAGATGCGCGGCCAGCACGACGCCGCTGGCGCCGCCACCGACAATGATGATGGAGTTGGCGCGCCCGGTCATAGGCATGCCTTCGCTCTGCGCAGCGCCAGTGTCAGGCCTGGACCTTCACCGCGACCGGCAGATCGCCGATGCCGACCGACAGGTCGTCGAGAGAGATATCGCGCATTTCGGCGAGGCTGCGCTGATCGAGCACCTCGGCGATCGCCTGCCGGACCTCGAGCATCAGATGTCGGACTTGGCATGTCGCCTCGTTGCAATCTTCACAGCGCTGGTACTGGGTGCGGCTGGCGCAGGGGATCGGCGCCAGCGGACCGTCGAGGACGCGCACGACATGGCCGACCTTGATCTCGTCGGCGGGCCGCGCCAGGCGATAGCCGCCATCCTTGCCCTTGCGGCTCTGGACGAAGCCGGCATTGCGCAACTCGCCCAGGATGGCGTCGAGAAATTTCTTCGGGATGTTGTTGCCGGTGGCGACGTCGTTGACGAAGGCGAGCTGCCCGGCCGGCAATCGCGCGAGGTGGACAAGCGCCTTGAGGCCGTACTTACCTTTTTTGGTGAGCATGAGATCAAAATTTCTCTGGCATGCGACGGCATGGAACCATCGGTTGCAAAACGCCTGGCGTGCGTTGCCGCCGCGTCCAAGCCCGCATGACACATAAATTCTAGTGACATGATGTACAAGCCGAGAACTGCTGATTTTGCTTCGTTTTCAAGCCGCGCCGGCCATTTTGACCAGCCTTTGTGCCCACAGGGACACAAAAGCGCACGAGTTTGGGGGCGCGATCATCGCGATATGGTGACTGCTCATCGTCGCCTCCAGTCTCAATGTCGATAAGATTACTATACTTACCCCCGAACACGCGGAATGGGTTGTCAAATCGCCGGTTGTTTGAGGCATGAATTTGCCTGGAAAGGCCGGAAGCGGGAATTCTAGTTCGCGGTGGGCGTAGGCGGAGCCATCACGGCAGTTCAGGAGGTTAAAGGTCGGTGGGACAGAGGGGGCGCTGGCCCGCCGGCGTCGAAAGGCCTGCCCTGTGGCGACACTCTGCCCCACCGCAACCACCCTATCCGCCTCACCACCTCACCATCGACAGCTTTTTTCTAACAAGCCCGCCTTGGTTGGAAGGATTTAACTCTACAAGAACCATAGAATTAGCTGACTATTATGAAGCATTCCGGTTTTTCTCTTTTCAGGAGCCCTTCATGTCCACCATTTCGCGACGCATTCTTCTGCTCTCGTCGGCGGCACTTGCCGGTGCGGCCTTCCTCGGCCCGGCCCTGGCCAACGACCTCAAGATCACCATCGGCTACCAGACGGTGGTCGAACCCTCGAAAGTGCCGCAGGCCGACGGCGCCTATGAAAAGGCGACGAAGGCCACCATTGATTGGCGCAAATTCGATTCCGGCGCCGATGTCATCGCCGCGGTCGCTTCCGGTTCGGTCGATATCGGCTATGTCGGCTCGAGTCCGCTGGCGGCGGCGGCGAGCCGCGAGTTGCCGATCCAGACCATCTTCATCGTCGGCCTGATCGGCGAATCCGAGGCGCTGGTGGCACGCAACGGCGCCGGCATCGAGAAAATCGCCGATCTCGCCGGCAAGAAGGTCGCCGTGCCGTTCGTCTCGACGACGCATTACAGCCTGCTCGCGGCACTGAAGCATGAGGGCGTCGATCCGAAGTCGGTCGAGATCCTCAATCTCAGGCCTCCGGAAATCGCCGCCGCCTTTTCGCGCGGCGACATCGACGCCGCTTATGTCTGGGATCCGGCGCTCGGCCAGATCAAGACGACGGGCAAGGTGGTGGTGGATTCCTCGCAGGTCGCCGCCTGGGGCGCGCCGACCTTCGACGCCTGGATCGTGCGCACCGACTTCGCCGAAAAGAACCCGGAAGCGGTGCGCGACTTCGTCAAGGTGACGGGCGCGGCATATGCCGAGTTCCTCGCCAAGCCCGAAGCCTGGTCGGTATCGTCGCCGCAGGCGGCCGCGATCGCCAAACTCACCGGCGCCAAGCTGGAAGAAGTGCCGCAGCTGCTCAAGGGCTATGTCTTCCCGACGCTGGAAGAGCAGGCCTCCGACAAATTCCTCGGCGGCGGCACGGTCAAGGCGGTCGAAGCGACATCCACCTTCCTCAAGGAGCAAGGCAAGATCGACGCCGTGCTTCCCGACTATTCGAAATACGTATCGTCGAAATACGTCACCGAGGCGCTCGCCTCGAACTAGTACTCGCTTAACGCAATTCCGGACGGAAAACCGCTTCACACTTTTCCTGGAATTGCTCTGAACGCGCGCGGATCTTTTTCCCTAACGCCGCGTGCTGACTGCCCCGGAACCGCTGACGAGGGCCGGGGCAGTCGGATTTCAACGAACCGCGAGGCATCCATGCCGCATCTCGTGCTCGACCCGCATCTCGTACTGGACAAGGTCTCGATCCACTATGACGGCCAGGCAGCGCCTGCCGTCGAGCGGGTGTCGATCGATGTCGCCAAGGGCGATTTCGTCGTGCTGGTCGGCCGTTCCGGCTGCGGCAAGACCTCGCTGCTCAACGTCGCCGCCGGCCTTGTCGCGCCGGCGCGCGGTACGGCTTCAATCAACGGCAAGCCGATCACAGCACCTGGCTCGGACCGGGCGGTGGTGTTCCAGAACGATGCTTTGTTCCCATGGCTGACGGCGCGCGAAAACGTTGCCTTCGCGCTCAGGCTGCGCGGTGTCGCTCCGGCCGAGCGGGCGCGGCGCGCCGATGAGCTGCTGGCGCTGGTGAAGCTCGCCGACGCCGGCGACAAGTGCATCTGGGAGCTTTCCGGCGGTATGCGCCAGCGTGTCGGCCTGGCTCGGGCGCTCGCCGCCGAACCCAAATTCCTGCTGCTCGACGAACCGCTCGGCGCGCTCGATGCGCTGACGCGCGAGCGCATGCAGACGACGCTGCTCGATCTGTGGACGGCAAGCGATGTCGGCGTGCTGATGGTGACGCATGGCATCGAGGAGGCGCTGGTGCTGGCCACCCGCATCGTCGTGCTGGCGCCTGGCCCGGGCCGCGTGGTGCAAACTTTCGAACCCAGCTTCTCCAGGCGCTACGCATCGGGCGAGGCCATCCGCACCATCAAGGCCGACCCGGCCTTCGCCGCGGCGCGCGGCGAACTAACCGACGCGATCTTCGAAGGAGAGGCGGCATGACCGTTACCTCCTACACCGAGCGGCCGGGACACAAGGTCGACGAGACCGACGGCCTGTCGGTGCCGTGGTCGCGGTCCAGCCCGAAACGCAAAGGCGTTTCCGCGCGCGCGGTCAGCGTGGTGACCATCCTGGTGGTGCTGGCGCTGTGGGCGCTGTCGGCCCGCCTGCAACTGGTGTCGCCAGTGTTCCTGCCCTCGCCGGTTGCGGTGTGGAACAAGTTCATCACCGTCGCCCGCGACGGCTTCGTCGATGCGACGCTGCTGCAGCATGCGATCGCCAGCCTGGGCCGGGTTTTCGCCGCGCTGGTCGCCGCCATCCTCGTCGGCGTGCCGGTTGGGCTCGCCATCGGCATCAGCACGATCGGGCGCGGCATCTTCGATCCGCTGCTTGAGTTCCTGCGGCCGATCCCGCCGCTCGCCTACCTGCCGCTGGTCGTCATCTGGTTCGGCATCGGCGAACCGTCGAAGATCCTGGTGATCACTATTTCCATGCTGGCGCCGGTGGCATTGTCGACCGCGTCCGGCGTTCGCGGCGTTTCGCAGGAACGCATCAATGCGGCGCGCTCACTGGGTGCTACTCAGCGCCAAGTGGTCCGCCATGTGATCCTGCCCAGCGCGCTGCCGGCGATCCTGACCGGCCTGCGCATCGCGCTCGGCGCCGGCTGGTCGACGCTGGTCGCCGCCGAACTGGTGGCGGCGACGCGCGGGCTTGGTTTCATGATCCAGTCGGCCGCCCAGTTCCTCGTCACCGACGTGGTGGTGATGGGCATATTGGTGATCGCGGCCATTGCCTTCGTGCTGGAATTCACCCTCCGCAGGATCGAGCGCGTGCTCGTCCCGTGGGCGGGACGCGAATGATTGGGAACCAGAAGAGCAGGAGAGAATGCCGATGACCCATTCCACCGCCGTGCTGTTCGCCCAAGCCGGCAATTGGCTTCTCGCCTGGACCAGGGAAAGCCAGCCGCTTGAACAGCAACCGAAATCGCCAACGCCGGTCCGCTGGGACGCCGAGCGCGACCGCCTGCCGCCACGCGACGAGAGTTTTTACTGGGCCTGGCAGTACTGGTCGCAGTGAGGGGATTGGCGATTGGCACTAGCCCCCGCGTCTTCGTCATCCTAGGGCGGGGCAAGGAGCGAAGCGACGCAGCGCAGACCCCAGGATGGCGAATTCCAGGTAGCCAAAGAAGATAATTCCCATTCTCCCCTCTAACTCGCAAAATCATTCCTCTACTAAATTTATAGAATTACCTAGCCTCATCCATCTTCCAACCGGCGAGGCCATTTCCGGCGCCGATCCGCAGCGAAGGAGAGGGATCAATGTTCAATCTAACGAGACGTGTTTTCGGCATCGGCCTGCTGGCGGCGACGGTTGCCGTGTCGTCCGGCGCCACGGCGCAGGAGCTGAAGCAGTTCAGCATCGGCTATCAGAAGACCGGCCTGCCGGTGATCGCCAGGCAGCAGCAGGTGATCGAGAAGGCACTTGAAGACAAGGGCGTGACGGTCAAATGGGTCGAGTTCACCGCCGGTCCGCCGCTGGTCGAGGCGCTCAATGTCGGCGCCATCGATGTCGGCTGGACCGGCGACGCGCCGCCGATCTTCGGCCAGTCGGCCGGTGCCAACATCGTCTATGCCGCAGCGCTGCCGTCGAATGGCGAGGGCGAGGCGATCTTCGTCAAGCCGGCGTCGCCGATCCAGTCGGTCGCCGATCTCAAGGGCAAGCGCGTCGGTGTCGGCAAGGGCACCAGCGCGCATAATCTGCTCGTCGCCGCGCTGGAGAAGGCCGGCATCCCGTTCGACCAGATCACGCCGGTCTATCTCAGCCCGGCGGATGCGGCCGCAGCCTTTGCCAGCGACCAGATCGATGCCTGGACCGTCTGGGATCCGTTCTTCGCCATCGCCGAAACCCGCTACCAGCCGCGTGTGCTGGCCCGCTCCAGCGAGGTGCTGAAGGTCAACACCTATTTCCTCGCCAACAAGGATTTCGCCAAGGCGCATCCCGAAACCGTCACCACGACGATATCAGCCTTGGGCGAGGCGGCGAAATGGGCCGACCAGAACCGCGACAAGGTGGCCGCGGCGCTGCATGAGGTGACCGGCGTGCCGCTCGACGCGCAGATCATCGCCGCCAACCGCACCAAATTCGGCATCTTCCCGATCACCGACGAGATCATCGCCGGCCAGCAGGCGACCGCAGACCGCTTCTTCAAGCTCGGGCTGATCCCGAACGCGGTCCGTATCTCCGACGCGGTGTGGACGGCACCCGGCAACTGACTTGTCCCCTGACGGCGCCGGGTGAGAACGCCCGGCGCCATTTGCGTTCGCACCCATATCTCCAGGAGATCCGCCCGTGACTGTGCCAGACATGACCGCGCCTGCCAGCACCGCACCGCTCGATTTCTTCTGGTTCATCCCGACGCATGGCGACGGCTCCTATCTCGGTTCCGAGGAGCAGCAGCGGCCGCCCGAATTCGGCTACTTCAAGGAGATCGCGCAGGCGGTCGACCGGCTCGGCTTTCCCGGCGTGCTGTTGCCGACCGGCCAGAATTGCGAGGATTCCTGGATCACCGCGACGGGCCTTGCGACACTCACCGAAAAACTGAAGTTCCTGGTCGCGCTGCGGCCGGGCGTGACGCTGCCGACTTTCGCCGCACGCCAGACCGCCGCCCTCGATCGCTTGAGCAATGGCCGCCTGCTGCTCAATGTCGTGGTCGGCGGCAACCCGACCGAGCTCGCCGGCGACGGCGTCTTCCTGCCGCATGACGAGCGCTATGCCCAGGCGCATGAATTCCTGACCATCTGGCGCGGCCTGGTGTCCGGCGAGCGGGTCAATTTCAACGGCAAATATTACCGCGTCGAAAATGGCCGCCTCGACCTTCTGCCGCACCAGGAACGGCCGCCGCTCTATTTCGGCGGATCGTCGGATGCCGGCCAGGATCTCGCCGCGGACCTCGTCGACATGTATCTGACCTGGGGCGAACCGCCGGCACAGGTGGCCGAGAAGCTGGCCGCGGCGCGCGCAAAGGCGGCGCGGCGCGGCAGAAAACTGCGCTTCGGCATCCGGCTGCATTTCATCGTGCGCGAGACCGAGGACGAAGCCTGGCGCGCCGCCGACCGGCTGATCAGCCATGTCACCGACGCCCAGATCGAGAACGCGCAGGCGCGCTTCCTCAACCAGATGGATTCGGTCGGCCAGCGCCGCATGGCGGAGCTGCATGGCGGCCGCCGTGACAGGCTGGTGGTGTCGCCCAATCTGTGGGCC
>NZ_RZQT01000157.1:0-12407 GCF_003998485.1 Mesorhizobium sp. M7A.F.Ca.CA.001.04.2.1 | reverse complement strand
CGCCGACGATGGCGTCCTCGACTTCACCAGCGACCCGCCGGATCGCTTCCAGCGCGTCGGCGGTCCTCAGCGTGATCTCGATCGCAGGCAGGCCGCCGCGCGCGAAGCCGGCCTGCGCTTCCTGAAATTCTTCCCGGCCGAGCAGTCGGGCGGCATCGCTTCGCTGAAGGCCTTCGCCTCGCCGCTCGCCGATGTGAAATTCTGCCCGACCGGCGGCATCTCGGCCAAGAACGCAGCTGACTATCTCAGCCTGCCCAACGTGGTCTGCGTCGGCGGCTCCTGGGTGGCGCCCGACGACCTCGTCAAGGCCGGCAAATGGGACGAGATCGAAGCCTTGGCGCGCGCGGCGAGCAAGCTCGCAAAATAAGGCTTTCATGGCGGCATGGAAAAACCCGGCCGACTTGCGTCGACCGGGTTTCCGCCGGATGTTTTTTCCAGGCCTGCCTTGGCCGGATCAGTTGCAGACCCTGACTTCCCTGACCACCCTATGATGATGCTTCCAGGTCGTGACAACCTTGGTCCGGCAGTGCTTCTTCATGTGCATGTGATCGTGGGTCTTGACGACAATGGTTTCGGCCTGCGTAGGGGCGATGACCGCCGAAGCGGTTGCCAACGCGATGACCGATGCCAGTAGAATCTTCTTCATGGGTATCCCCGGGTTTGAACGAACGAGGGAGAAACCGTTGACGGCCCGAGGCGTTCCACGATCACGGCAATGTCAGGCCGGTGTGATCGGAAGCCGGCGGGCCGCGCGACCGGATCCGGCCACGCAGCAAAAAGCCGCGCTGGTTGCCCGGCGCGGCTTTGTCGGTTGATTTGCCGTCATTTGGTCTGGAAGCGAGCTACCGACATGAACTTGACGGCGTTGCCGGTGAAGCGATTGGCATCGGCCACCTGGCTGCTCGGCTGGAAGCCAGCGGTGTAGACCTCGCTCGGCGGCGTGTGCACGATGCTGTAGGCGTAACCCGGCGCCGTCGTCGCGCTTGAAACGGTGGCGACCTGCTCGCCGCTGGTCAAGGCCCAACGGGCGGCCTGCGGTGCGGCTGCAACCACCATGGCCTTGGGGCCTGGCTTCAGGTCGCGGGCGGTGGCTCTCGATTCCTTGCGCGTCGTCTTGACGCCGGCGCCGATCGCGGCGGCCGGATCGGAACCGACTGGGCGGGCCACGACAGCATCGCGCGGCGATGCGGTGTTGGTGCCCGGATCGTTGAACGCCGAACGCGGCTCGGACCCGGACAAGGAAGCAAGCTGGTAATCGGCCGCACCGACCTGGGCATTGGCCTCGTCGAGCACGGCCTTGACCGCGTCCGGCCTGGCCATCTCGGGCCGCGCCGTCGGCAGCACCGAGAACGCATCGGTCGCGGTCTTGCCTTGGTCGGCCGTCTCCGCCAGCGCCATCAGCACATCCTTGCTGGGCGGCGCAGCCAGAGCGGCCGGCAGCGAATTGTCGGGACGCCATGTCGGCAACGGTATGTTGTTGACCGCGACCTGGGTCGCATCAGCCGAAGCCGTTGCATCGGCCATGCCGAAAGGAACGCTCGCCGGCGCATGCGCGGTCGCCACGGCCTGCTCGGTGGTGGCTGTCGCCTCCGCCATCGCAAAGGGAACATTCTCAGGCTGCTGCGCGCCGACATCGGCTTTCGGCCGCGGTGCGAAATCCGGCAGCGGAATGCTTCGGGCCGGCAAAGCCGCGATGATCGTCTCCGGCGTGTCCTGTTCAGGCTCCGGAGCCTGCTGTTCGGTCACTTGCGGAATCTCGGCGCGCCGCGCATTCTCCGGCGCCACGATGGCGATGCCCGGGAGGTTGCTGGTCTTGGCCGCCGCTGCCGGCTTCAGGTTTCTCGCCTTGGGCGGGGGGGCGGCCGAAGCGGTCTCGACATCGGCGCTGTCGTCGGCCTCGTCGTCGCCGCCGCCACCGAAGAAAGCCGACAGGAATCCACCCGATTTCTTGCTGCTGCCGCCGGCACTGGCCATCTCGATGGCCGGCGAGCCCGATCCCTTGCGCGCCTTGTAGGAGGCGAGCGCCTGCTCAAAGCCGGGCAGCGGCCTGCCGTCGCTCGGCACATGCAGCGTCTTGCCATTGGGGAACAGGGAGACCAGTTCCTGCCGGCTGATACCGGGCCAATGGCGCACATTGCCGACATCCATGTGGACGAACGGCGAACCCGATGACGGATAGTAGCCGACGCCGCCGCCCTGCATCTTGAGGCCGATGTTGCGCAGCTTCTTCAGCGGCACGCCGGGAATATAGAAATCCATCGCCTTGCCGAGCATGTGCTGGCTCTTCTCGGCCACGCCCCTGCTGCGGCTGCGCAGCATCGAGTTCGTCGACGGCGAGCGATAGCCGCACACGACCTGGATGTAGTCCGTGGCACCTGCTTCCCGATACGCCTCCCAGACGAGATCCAGCAGGCGCGGATCCATCTTGGTCGGCTCGTTGCGACGCCAGTCGCGCAAAATGATGTTGATCTTGCGGAGACCTTCGGGGACGTAGCGGCCGTTGCGCTTGTAGACGATCTCGGCCTTCTCATGGGTGTGGAGATGATAAAGCTTCAGCGACCGTGTTTCGGCGCTGGCTCCGCTCGCAGCCGCGGCAACAAAACCAAAAGCGACAACCAACACTGCCAGCCACTTCGGCCAGACGCTCAAATGATGGTGCCGCCTGTTTGTGTGTCGTTCGATTCTGTTCAAATCAAAAGGCCTTGCAGGCTGCCGTTTGTCCCCGGATTTGTCCAAACGGATGTGGCATTAGCACACCCGAATATCGATCCTAATGGTTAATCATCGCTTATTGAAGCCGAAATGCGGTAACACCGTGGCGATATCCCGTCAAAAATTGTTCACAAGGTTTCTTGGTAAACCGCTGGTTTAGATCAGATTTTCGCCTTCGCCCCGAACACGATCTGTTACCGCTAGCCTTAATGCGTGAACAGAGCTGTCCACGGGACAGCCACAATGCCGCTGAAACGGCGATACAAGGCCCGTTGTGGCATTGCAAGCTGGCGCCGGCCTTGTGGCAAAGCCGGAAGCCGGGCCAAAGCTCAGCCCGGCATCGCCCTTAGGAGGCTAGTCGATCGACGCGGCCTGTCTCCGGATCGATGCCGTGTTCCTTGAGCTTGCGATAGAGCGTCGAGCGGCCGATGCCGAGTCGGCGGGCGACTTCGCTCATCTGTCCGTTGTAGTGATCGATGGCAAGCTTGATCATCTCGAGTTCGACATCGGCAAGTGCCCGCACATTGCCGCGCTCGTCGAGCGCCCGCAACGTGCCGAAGCGAGGCTGCAGCCTTGCCGGCGGATCGAACGCGATTGCCGGGCCGCCCTCGCCGGGCAAGGCTTCGTCATCGCGCGCCTGCAAAGGCAAGGACGGCGACGGCGCGTCGCCATCCATATCGAGGTTGACGGTGCCTTCCACTTGCGCCCGGATCTGCGGGAAGTCCTCGGCGGCAAGCACATCGCCTTCGCAAAGCACCGAGGCGCGAAAGACGGCGTTTTCGAGCTGCCGGATGTTTCCGGGCCAGTCATAGGCCTGCAGCACGGCGAGCGCTGCCGCCGAAATACCTTGCAGGCGACGGTGCGGGTCGGCCGGCGCGACCTTCTCCATGAAATGGGTGACCAGATACGGGATGTCGTCGCGGCGGTCGCGCAGCGGCGGCACGAAGATCGGATAGACGTTCAGCCGGTAGAACAGATCCTCGCGGAACTTGCCGTCCTTGACCTGCTGTAGGAGGTTGCGGTGCGTCGCCGAAATCAGCCTGATGTCGACCCTGACGGTCGAGCGCCCACCGACCGGGTCGACCTCGCCGTCCTGGACCGCGCGCAACAGCTTGACCTGCACGTCGAGCGGCAGGTCGCCGATCTCGTCGAGAAACAGCGTGCCCGAATGCGCTTCGACGAACTTGCCGGTGTGCTTGTCGGTGGCCCCGGTGAACGAGCCCTTCTCGTGACCGAACAGGATCGATTCGACCAGATTGTCTGGAATGGCGCCGCAATTGACGGTGACGAAGGGCTTCGTGCGGCGGTCGCCACTGCCCTGGATGGCACGCGCCACCAGTTCCTTGCCGACGCCGGACTCGCCCTCGATCAGGATCGGAATGTTGGATGCCGCCGCTTTCTGGCCAAGGCGGATCACCCTGTCCATGGCCGGGCTGTGCGTGATCATGTCCTTGAAGGTCAGGAGGCCGCCGCGCCGGCGCGATGTGCGCTTGACCTCGCCCTCGACGGCCTCGACCTTGAGCGCATTGCCGATCGACGCCTGCAGCCTGTCGGGAGACGCCGGCTTGACGACGAAATCGAAGGCGCCATGACGCATCGCCGAAACCACGGTCTCGATTCCGCCCTGCGCGGTTTGCACGATCGCCGGCACGTTGATGTCGCGCTCACGCATCGCCTTCAGCACGCCGATACCGTCGAGACCGGGCATGACCAGATCGAGGATGACCACCGACACCTCGCGGGCGCCGGGTCCATCGAGGATGTCGAGAGCGGCCGCGCCGCCGTCGACCACGATTGCGCTGTAGCCGAACCGCGTCACCGCCGCTTCGAGCAGCCGGCGTTGCACCGGATCGTCATCGACTATGAGTATGGAACCTGTCATGACTGGTGTGACTGCCCGCCCGAGGAATTCTGCCCTGTGGACCATCTTGGCACAGGGTTCTAAATAAGGTTTCAAAAAACCCGGTGAATGAATTCCTTAGGATTTGACCGGCTTCTCGTTTCTCCTTGAACCTTGGCCACGGAAGGTGTCGGCAATGCATAGGGATTCTGGGCACACGGTTTCCGCACGGCGGCTGGCGGCGCCGGCGTCGGGTCAAGGCGCGGCCGAGCTGGGCGACCTGCCGGAATGGAACCTTGCCGACCTCTATGCCGGCATGGACGCGCCGGAGCTGAAGCGCGACATCGCCAAGGCCGCCACCGATGCCACCAGTTTCGAGA
Organism: Mesorhizobium sp. M7A.F.Ca.CA.001.04.2.1; assembly: GCF_003998485.1. Lineage (NCBI taxonomy): Bacteria > Pseudomonadati > Pseudomonadota > Alphaproteobacteria > Hyphomicrobiales > Phyllobacteriaceae > Mesorhizobium > Mesorhizobium sp. M7A.F.Ca.CA.001.04.2.1. Next base: position 7,475 of record NZ_RZQT01000157.1, on the reverse strand, counting down.
GCCGCTGGAAGGGTACGCTGGCCGCCGAAGCCGAGCGCGGCGGCGCCGGCAGGTTGGGCGAGGCGCTTGTCGCCTACGAGGCGCTGGAGGAACTGATCGGCCGCATCGTCTCCTATGCGGGACTGGTTTATGCCGGAAACACCGCCGATCCCCAGCGCGCCAAGCTCTATGGCGACATCCAGGAGAAGATGACCGACGCCAGCGCGCACCTTCTGTTCTTCGCGCTCGAACTCAACCTGATCGACGATGCGTCGATCGAAGGCGCGCTCGCCGGCGATCCCGCCTTTGGCCACTATCGGCCATGGGTGCTCGATCTGCGCAAGGACAAGCCTTACCAGCTCGAGGACCGCGTCGAGCAGCTCTTCCACGAAAAGTCGATCACCGGACGCGGCGCCTGGAACCGCCTGTTCGACGAGACGATGACCGACCTTCGCTTCCACATCGACGGCGAGGAACTGACGTTGGAGCCGGCGCTGAATCGTCTGCAGGACGCCGACGGCGAGGTGCGCCGCCGGGCGTCCGAGGCGCTGGCCACGACCTTCCGCAAGAACTTGCGCACCTTCACGCTGATCACCAACACGCTGGCCAAGGACAAGGAGATATCCGACCGCTGGCGTGGCTTCGAGGACATCGCCGATTCACGCCATCTGGCCAACCGCGTCGAGCGCAGTGTGGTGGACGCCTTGGCCTCCGCCGTTCGCGATGCCTATCCGCGCCTCTCGCACCGCTACTACGCGATGAAGGCACGCTGGCTTGGCATGGAGGTGATGAACCATTGGGACCGCAACGCGCCGTTGCCGGATACGCCCCAAGCGATCATCGGCTGGGACGAGGCCAGGAACACCGTGCTGTCCGCCTATCAGCGCTTTTCGCCCGACATGGCCGAGATCGCGCGAACCTTCTTCGACCGCAACTGGATCGATGCGCCGGTGCGGCCCGGCAAGTCGCCTGGCGCCTTCGCGCATCCGACCGTACCGTCGGCGCATCCCTACGTCCTGCTCAACTACATGGGCAAGCCGCGCGATGTGATGACGCTGGCGCACGAGCTTGGCCATGGCGTGCATCAGGTGCTGGCCGGCGGCCAGGGTGCGCTGATGGCCTCGACGCCGCTGACGCTGGCCGAGACGGCATCGGTCTTCGGCGAGATGCTGACCTTCCGCTCGCTGCTCGACCAGACCACCGACCGGCGCGAGCGCAAGGCCATGCTCGCCCAGAAGGTCGAGGACATGATCAACACGGTCGTGCGCCAGATCGCCTTCTATGAATTCGAGCGAAAGGTGCATGCCGAACGCAAGAACGGTGAACTGACCTCCGACAGGCTCGGTCAGTTCTGGCTCGAAGTGCAGGCCGAAAGTCTGGGTCCCGCCATCAAGCTGCGCGAAGGCTATGAGGTGTTCTGGACCTACATCCCGCACTTCATCCATTCGCCCTTTTATGTCTATGCCTATGCTTTCGGCGACTGCCTGGTGAACTCGCTCTACGCGGTCTACCAGAACGCCGAGCGCGGCTTTCAGGACAAGTATTTCGAAATGCTGCGCGCCGGCGGCACCAAACATCATTCCGAGCTTCTGGCGCCCTTCGGGCTCGACGCCACCGATCCCGCCTTCTGGCAGATCGGACTTGGCGTCATCAGTGGCCTGATCGACGAGCTGGAAGCGCTCGACACTTGAAATGCGCCCCCAGGCGTCGCTCTAACAGTTTAGCCGGAATGCATGTTGGGACAGCTCTACTATCGCCCTAAATATCTGTTCTTGAAGTACTCTCCACCGAAGTTTTCCGATAGCTTTCCACAAGCTCTATGATAGCCTTCGCTCCAAGCTCAGCCGGAGCGCATGCGGATCGGCGAGGAGAAATCTCAGCCGGCCGTGGCGCTCAGGCGAACGCGACAACGGCCGTTGGCCATGGGCAAGCAAAGCCGATCGCCGACAGCTCGAACCGAAGCCGGCTGTTCTGCTTACCGCGGAACCACCAAGAGTAGTCCTTCGCCGAAGATCATGACCCACGGCAGACGGATCTGACTGGAGAGAGACAATGGGCACTTTTTTCTACGTGGTCCTGGCGTTCCTGATAGGCGTATTGGTCGGCTGGTTCCTTTGGGGGCGCCTGCGCGGTGAACTCGACAGCTTGCGCGGCGATCTCGACCGTACACGCAGCGAACGCGACAGGCTGCGCACCGACAGCGACCGCCTGACCGGCGAACTCGATGCATGCGGCAAGACCCGCGCCGACCTTGAGCGCCGGCTGCGCGAAGCGTCGGCCGCACCTGCCGCCGGAAGCAGCGCGGCAAAACCGGCAAGCCAGGCGCCGGCGGCCCTGATGTCGACCCCCGCGACGGCCAAATCCACAAAGCCCGCGCCGGCCAAACCGGCCGCTGCGAAAGCGGTCCCTGCCAAGGCGGTCCCTGCCAAGCCGGCGGCGAAACCCGCCGCCACCAAAACCTCGGCTCCAGCCAAATCCGCAACGAGCAAGCCTGCAACAGCCAAGCCTGCATCCGGCTCAGCATCCGGAAAGCCCGACAATCTGCGTCGGCTGATCGGTATCGGTCCGGTCAATGAGAAACTGCTCAAGGCACAAGGCGTCACCAGCTTCGCCCAGATCGCGTCCTGGACAGCGGCCGATATCAAACGGATCGAAGACGTCATGAATTTCGATGGCCGCATCGCGCGCGAACGCTGGATCGAGCAGGCCAAGCTGCTCGCCGCCGGCAACGAGAAGGAATTCGCCAAGCAGTTTCCAACAGCCGGAACCTCCAGCAACAGCTGATCGCCAGGCACGACCTGAAGATTGCAAGCGGCGGCGCCATATCGGCGTCGCCGTTTGCTCTTGGTTCCTGAGTTGGCCCAAAGGTCGGCTTTAAGAGGCAGCGTGCCGTTCCCTCGATTGCGCGCGGGCGGCACCCCATATAGAGCGGTTGATGGCTTCATTGACCGCAGCATTCGGTGCCCATGTCCCTGCCCGCCGCAATTTTTCGCAATGACAAAAGCGCGCGCCAGCTCGTTTTCGACCGGCCGGCCGATATCATCGTGGCGCACGATGCAGGCGATTTCGGGCCGGCTCTGGAAGCAGCACAAGCCGCGCATGATGCAGGCAAATGGCTTGCCGGCTATTTCTCGTATGAGGCGGGCTACTTGCTCGAACCCAAGCTCGTTCCCCTGCTGCCGAATGGACGCCGCGCCCCACTCGTGTGCCTTGGGGTTTTCGATGCCCCGGTCGAACAGGCGGTGCCGCCGCGCAATACGGCGGCGACCAATGGCCCGATCTTCGACGCCCGTGCGACGTGGTCGCCCGAGGATTATGAAAAACGCTTCTCGCGGCTGCACCAGCACATCCGGCAAGGTGATTGCTACCAGGGCAATCTGACCTTTCCCGTGCACGCGCAATGGTCAGGCGAGCCGCTGGCCGCCTTCGATGCGTTGACTGAACGTCAGCCGGTGAAATATGGCGCGCTGATCGCGCTCGGTGAACCCATCGTGCTGTCGCGCTCGCCTGAACTGTTCTTCGAGATCGACGCCGAGGGCATGATCGAGACGCATCCGATGAAGGGAACGGCGCCGCGCGGCGCCACCAAAGCCGAGGACGAACGGCAGAAGATCTTCCTGCGCAATGACGAGAAAAACCAGGCCGAAAACCGGATGATCGTCGATCTCCTGCGCAACGATATCTCGCTGATCAGCGAGGTGGGCACGCTGGACGTGCCGGCGCTGTTCCGCATCGAGACTTACCCGACCGTGCATCAGATGGTGAGCGACGTCAGGGCCAAACTGCTGCCGGGTCTCTCTATCCGCCAGATCTTTGCGGCGCTGTTTCCTTGCGGTTCGATCACCGGCGCGCCTAAGATCCGTGCCATGGAGATCCTGCGCGACCTGGAAGGCACGCCCCGCGATGCCTATTGCGGCGCCATAGGCTGGATCGCGCCCGGCGGCCCGATGCGCTTTTCCGTGGCGATCCGCACCATCTCGCTCTTTTCGGGCGGCGAGGCCGTCTACAATGTCGGAGGCGGCGTCGTCTTCGATTCGACGGCGCAGGAGGAGTATCAGGAGTGTCTGCTGAAAGCGCGCTTCGCGACGGGAACACCGCCGACTTTCAGTTGATCGAGACCATGCGCTGGGAACCCGGCTCGGGCTTCCTGCGCTTCGATCGTCATCTTGCGCGCCTCTATGGCTCGGCGGCGGAACTCGGCTTCCGCTGTGATCCAGGCACGGTCGGCGAGGCGCTGAGCAGCGCGGTCGGCGGTTCCGGCGTTGCCACACGCACGCGCCTCGTCCTGTCGCACGATGGCGAGGTGACGGCCTCTGCGCAGCCTTATGAACCGCTCGCCGCCGACAAAGTCTGGATGCTGCGGCTGGCGCGGACGAGGCTCGATTCGAACGACACGCTGCTGCGCCACAAGACCAGCCGGCGACAACTTTACACGCGTGCCCGTGCCGAACACCTCATCACGCAGGCCGACGAGGTGCTTATGGCCAACGAGCGTGGCGAGATCTGTGAAGGCACGATCACCAATGTCTTTGCCGATCTCGGCGACGGCGTGCTGGCGACGCCCCGGCTCGATTGCGGCCTGCTGCCTGGCGTATTGCGCGCGCAGCTTCTGGATGAAGGCCGCGCCCGCGAAGCGATCTACAGCTTGGACGATCTGAAATCCGCCAAGTCCCTGTTCGTCGGCAATTCGCTGCGCGGACTGATCCCGGCAAGACTGACCTGAGACATGACGTCCCCAAAACATACGCTGCCCACCCACACGCCCTATGACGGCTCGTCGAAACTGTTCAGCATCGGGCTGAAGCCGCTCGACCCGGCGGCCTGGATCGAGGTCGACGGCCATCTGCTGCCGTATCTCGCCGAAAAGCACCGGCTCTATGCCGAAATCCCAGAGCGCGTTTTCGTCGAGGAGGACGGCACGCGCGACGCCCAGCAGGAAGTGCTCGACTTGCTCGCCGCGCATCTCCCGGAGAGGTTCCCCGAAACCCATCGGCTCGGCGGATCAGGCGTCGAGGTGGCGGGCGCGGCGAGCCGTCTGCCTGCTTCCCTCGCCGATGCGCCGCTGGCCAAAGCCTCACTGCTCGTCCAGGAAGACCTGATCCTGATGCGCAGCAGTGACAGCGGCTGGCGGCTGGTCGCCGGCTCGCTCTGCTTTCCCTCCTCCTGGTCGCTCCTGGAAAAGTTCGGCAAGCCGCTGCAGGACATCCACGCGCCGGTGCCGGGTTTCGGCCCGGGCACGCGTCCGGCGGAACTCATCAACCGGATGTTCGATGGCCTCCAGGGGCAGGCCGTCGAGCGCTACAACTGGTCGATCCAGGCCGACAACGCGCTCTACCATCCGCTCTCCGACCTGCAGCGCATCGACCGCGCCACCAACCGGCCGTCGCGCTTTCCCGATGGCGACATCGACGCCCATGCCTTCATTCGCGTCGAGCGGCAAACCCTGCGCAAACTGCCTGTTTCACGCGATATCCTGTTCACCATCCGCATCCATCTCGACCCTCTCAGGGTGCTGGCGCGGCACCCTGATCGGGCGAAGCTCGCGGTGTCTTTCGCCGCCCAGCTCGAAGCACTCGATCTCGCCCAGCTCGACTACAAGGGCCTGACATCGGACCGCGACCGGCTGATGACGGTCCTTAACCACATGGCCAATGACGACTGATCGCTGGTTGGCGCTTTTCGCTGGTTTGTGACAATGATCTGTGATGTAGCGCATGGCCGCCGGGCAAAGATGCCCGGTTTTGTGTGTGCGTTTTCCCAGTTTCCTGGGCTTTGAAGGAGTGCTCGATAAAATGGCGAATGAAAACTGGCCCGTTTACGGTGAGATCAGCGGCCCTGTCGTGATGATCGGCTTCGGCTCGATCGGCCGGGGAACGCTGCCGCTGATCGAACGCCATTTCAAGTTCGACAAGTCGCGCATGACGGTTATCGATCCGCGCGACACCGACCGCAAGCTGCTCGACGAGCGCGGCATCACCTTCGTCCAGGAAGCGGTGACCGAGAAGAACTACAAGAAGCTCCTGACCCCGCTTCTGACCAATGGCGGCGGCCAGGGCTTTTGCATCAACCTGTCGGTTGATACCGGCTCGGTGGACCTGATGCGGCTCTGCCGCAAGCTCGGCGTGCTCTACATCGACACCGTCGTCGAGCCGTGGCTCGGCTTCTATTTCGACGCCAAGGCCGACAACGCCAGCCGCACCAATTACGCGCTGCGCGAGTCGCTGCTCAAGGAAAAGCACGACAAGCCCGGCGGCGCCACGGCGGTCTCCACCTGCGGCGCCAATCCAGGCATGGTCTCGTGGTTCGTCAAGCAGGCGTTGGTCAATCTCGCCACCGATCTTGGCCTGGAGTTCTCGGAGCCCGCGCAGGACGACCGCGAGGGCTGGGCCAAGCTGATGAAGAAGGCCGGCGTCAAGGGCATCCACATCGCCGAACGCGACACCCAGCGCACCAAGAAGCCGAAACCGATGGATGTGTTCTGGAACACATGGTCGGTCGAAGGCTTCATCTCCGAGGGCCTGCAGCCCGCGGAACTTGGCTGGGGCACACACGAGACATGGATGCCGAAGAACGCCAAGAAGCACAAGCACGGCTCGAAGGCAGCCATCTACCTGGAGCAGCCGGGCGCCAACACGCGCGTGCGCTCGTGGTGCCCGACGCCCGGCGCGCAATACGGCCTGCTGGTGACGCATAACGAGGCGATCTCTATCGCCGATTTCTTCACCGTGCGTTCGAAGAAGGGCAAGGTGCATTACCGCCCGACCTGCCACTATGCCTATCATCCCTGCAACGACGCGATGCTGTCGCTTGACGAGATGTTCGGCGCCGCCGGCAAGCCTCAGCCGGTGCATCATGTGCTCGACGAGAACGAGTTGATCGACGGCGTCGACGAACTCGGCGTGCTGCTCTACGGCCACGACAAGAATGCCTACTGGTACGGCTCGCAGCTGTCGCTCGCCGAGGCGCGCAAGCTGGCCCCCTACCAGAATGCCACCGGCATGCAGGTCACCTCGGCGGTGCTCTCGGGCATGGTCTGGGCGCTGGAGAATCCCGAGGCCGGCATCGTCGAAGCCGACGAGATGGACTACAGGCGGTGCCTGGAAGTGCAGTCCCAGTATCTCGGACCGGTCAAGGGCTACTACACCGACTGGACGCCGCTCGATAACCGTCCCGGCCTGTTCCCGGAAGACCTCGACCGGAACGACCCGTGGCAGTTCCGCAACATCCTTGTGCGATAGCAGCACCGCCCACCTGCCTCACTGCCTTGCAATCGCCCGGAAATCGGGCGATTGAAGGGATGCGGACCATAGCGATACGTATTCATCTGGACGCACGTCGCTCTGGAAACTTGGATGCACGCCTCGTGCTTGTCGAAAATCGATTTCCGATTTTTGGGCCGATGCGAGAGGAGAGGATTTTCACATGATCATTGCGCGCAAAATTCTTTCGATGAGCGTGGCGGGTGCCATTGCGGCGATGCTCGCCGCCTGTGCGAC
>NZ_RZQT01000156.1:0-12720 GCF_003998485.1 Mesorhizobium sp. M7A.F.Ca.CA.001.04.2.1 | reverse complement strand
GTGGCCCCGTTCGTCGATGCCCGCGCCTATGGCCTGGCATCCGAACGCTGCGCGGTGGTCATGGTGACGGAGGTCGCCCGCCGTATCCCCGATGGCTTCGAGTTGCATGTCCGCGAGCTGTTCGACCTGACGCCGGCCGAAGCCCGCTTGGCGACGGAACTGGCGTCGGGACGCTCGCTGAAGGAGGTCGCGGCAGCGTCCAACATCACAGTAAAGACCGGCCGCACCTATCTCGAACGCATCTTCGCCAAGACCGAAACCCGCCAGCAGAGTGAACTGGTGGCGCTGCTCAAGAGCACCGAACCGCTCACCGGGCGCAGATGACGTACACACCCTTTAAATTGCGACGGAACTTCAGTGTCGTTTGCAAAGCGTCCATGAGCGGTCAATGTCCAATGTGAGCATCGAAACGGTCTCCGCCGTGATCGGCAAGGTCTACGAGGCAGCCTACGATCAGGAGCGTTGGTTCGACGCGATAAACAGCATGCGTGACCTGTTCGGCGGCTCGCGCTCCTGCATCGTGCGCATGAGTCCGCAAACCGCCGACGTGGTTGCCACCGACCACGATCCCGAATTTTCCTCGCAACAGTGCTTCGAGGCCCTCATGCGCGACCCGCTGGCCGCAGCCGCGGCCGCCTTGCCTGTCGGTAAGGTGACGCGTTGGCCGATGATGCTGGACGAGACGGCATTCCGGCGGCGTGAACTTTGGCAGGACTGGTTCAGGCCGCGCGACATGTATCACGGGCTGGTCTGCAACCTGCTTACCGCCAACGGCGCGCAATGGGTGCTCGATATCCATCGCGGATCCAGACAGGATATGTTCGGCGCCGATGAGATGGGATTGTTCCAGAAGATCGTGCCGCATGTGCTGCGTGCCGGGCAGATCGGCCAACAATTGGAGAGGACAGCGGCACTGGCATCCGCCTTTTCGCACCTGCCCTTCGGGGTGTTCGTGGTCAACGGCCATCAGCAGATCGCGCGGATGAACGAGGCCGCCGAAGAGATGTTGATGCGGCCGGACAGTCCGTTAAGATTGAGGGACGGGATGATCGTCGCTGCCAATGCCGAGGATGCGCAGTTGCTGCAACGTCTGGTGGTTGACGCCTGCACCTTGCCGGACGGCGCCATGCCGGGAACAGGCGGCACGCTGCTCATACCATCCCATCGCCAGCGGTCGGGCCTGGCGCGGCTGGTGCTTTCGGTGGCGCCCTTTGTCGATGCCCGCACCTACGGCCTGGCCTCGGAGCGCTGCGCGGTGATCATGGTGACCGAAGTCGCGCGCCGCAACACCGAGAGCTTCGAGTTGCATGTCCGCGAGCTGTTCGACCTGACGCCGGCCGAAGCCCGCCTGGCAACGGCATTGGCGTCGGGCCGGTCGCTGAAGGAAGCCGCCGACAGTTCGAACATCACCGTAAAAACCGGTCGCACCTATCTCGAACGGATATTCTCCAGGACCCGCACCCGCCAGCAGAGCGAACTGGTGGCGCTGCTCAAGAGCACCGAACCGCTCAGCGGGCGCAGGTAGAAACCTGATTTTCGGAACCCGACAGTCGGCATATGCCGACTGTCGGAGGCAAAGCATTGTGTGCAAGTTTCGACCCCGATTGCAGCGGCCTCGCTTGAGGAGGGGGCGCTGTCGATGCGGGGAAAGTCGATGTTCGAAACCGGACACGCCGTGGTGGCGGGGTTGCTTCCATTCGCCATTTCCTATGCGCTCGTGGCAATGCTGCCCGGCGCCAACTTCGCCGTCGTCACGCAAGCCGCGCTAACCGCTTCGCGCGCCACGGCTCTGTCTGCCGCCGCCGGTGTTGCCTTGGGCGCGAGTTCGCTGGCGACCGTCGTCGCGACCGGCGCCGGAGCGTTGCCGTCAGGGGGCTTTGCACACCAGATCGCCGCAAGCCTCTACGGCACGATGCTGGTCTTCATCGGCTGGAATTCGATGCGGCGGGCGCTGTCGATCAAGGTTGGCTTCGACGTGCCGAAGCCCGTTCCAATCACGCGATATTTTCGGCTGGGCTTTGTCACGGCAGTGGCAAACCCTGCAACTGCATTGTTCTTCGCGTCCTCCACGCTGAATCTGGATGCGCGCGGGGCAACGCACCTACCCCTGTCTGTGCTGGTTTTTGCCATAGCCATTGCCTGGTTTGGGCTGCTCGGCCTTTGTATCTCCCAACCGGTTGCGCAGCGATTTTACAGTCGTTTTCGAAAGCATGCGGACATCGCGCTGGGAGGAACCCTGGTGGCGCTCGGCTTCTCCGCATTTGGACATTGAGCGGCGGCTGTAGCCGCCCTCTTCTCATCCGCGGCTGGGCAGTTCCGCGCTCTTCAGCAAAGCGACAAGCTGGCTTTGTTGCCGCGTCCCGGTCTTGGCGAAGATCCGTTCGAGATAGGTGCGGCTGGTTTTGACGGTGACGTTGGAGCTTGCCGCTGCCTCCTTCAATGGCCGCCCTTGCGCGAGGGAGGCCGCCAGCCGCGCCTCTGCGGGCGTCAGGTCGAACAGGCCGGCAAGCAAGCTTGGCGACGGCACGGGGGCGCTGGCGCTCATCGCCGTCGCCGCAACCAGAATGTCAGCCCCGGAAAAGATCTCGTGCGCGGCACGGCGCAGCGGCAGGAGATGAATGACCAACGCCGGTTGGCCTTCCCTGGCAGGAATGGGAATGGAACGCACGACCCGGTTGTGCAAATTGTGCGTAATGGCTTGCCGGAAAAGCTCATTGGCGGACACGTCGGCAAGTGCCATGCCGCCATGTGCGGCGGCGATGAAAACGGATGGCATGTTTTCCAGCAGCACATTGGCCGTCAGCACGCGTCCCGATGCGGTCATTACCGCAGCCGGCAGACCAAGGGCCTCAAGTGCGGAGACGCTCGCTTTGGCCTGCTCCATGCCCAACCGCGCCGACACCAGGCCGGCGCGCGCAAAGTGGGGACGAAGCTGATCGAGCCTATCGATCGATGTCTGATCGTAGGTGCCATCCCGCGTCCAGCGTTGAAAGACAAATGTGACCAGTTCACCGCTCGGCATGGCAACCGCCGAACAGATATGAGCACCGATACCCGCCGCCCTCAATTGTATCCGTACCGGATCATGCTCGAGCTCGTCAGCAGTCAGAAAATCTTCGACCTGCACGAAACTCGCCGGTTGCAGGCTGCACATGCGCTGAATCGCATCGGAGAATTTCCAGCTGTCGCCGGCGATGAATTCATCGAACAGGGAGCGGACGGTTTCAAGGGAATTGCCATGCCCGGGAAGCTCGTCACTCAACCGACCGCGAACAGGGGAGCCGTCGCTGAACAGGAAGATCGCGCCGTCAGCCGAACTCGAAAGCTCGCTGGCCGCTTCAAGAGCACCCGCCCACAAATCCGGCACGAACGCGGCCTCGTAGATCCTGTCCGTAAGATCATCGAACATGAGAGCGCACAGCCTCTTTCAGAGTCAGCGTCTTGCCGGCTCGGATCGTCAACGCGCTCCCACACGCCAACCGATACCCGCAAGATCAAAATGCCATGCTGAAAGCTGAGGTCAACCTCAGATTGCTGTCGAGCCGCATGCAGTTGCCGGCCCCAAAACGACAAAACCCGCCGGACTGGGTCCAGCGGGCTCGGAACCGCGACAAAAGTCGTCTGGTGCGGCTCTGGCTTCCGCGGCTTGGTCCGCCGCAGCGGACCAGACGTGGCTTTAGATAGCCCTGCGGGCGATCTTTTCGATGTCGGCGCGGTTGATGCCGAGATCGCTGAGCTGACGTGCGTTGAGACGGTTCAGTTCGCGGACGGTCTCGGTGTACATACGCCAGTTACGGAAAGCGCGGATCGGGTTCATGGTAGTCCCTCCAGAATGATGTTCGTTTCGATGGTGCTCAAATAGGCGTCATCGATGAGGACTTGAATGGCTGATTTTGCATAGCAATGATGCAAATGCTGCATTGCAGCATTAAGCTTCTGTTCATCTTGTGGGCAGCGAGGCGCTGACCTCGCGCGCTGTCAGCCTATGTCGAGCACGATCTTGCCGATATGCTCACCCTCTTCCATGCGCTCATGCGCCCGCCAGGCTTCGCTGAGCGGGAAGATCATGTCCATCACAGGGGCAACCTTGCGCGTGCCGAGCAGCGGCCACACCTGCGCTTCCAGCGCCGCCGCGATCGCCGCCTTGAACTCGACGGTTCGCGGCCTCAGCGTCGAACCTGTGTGGGTAAGCCGCTTGACCATGATCTTCGAAAAGTCCGCGCTTGCGACAGCGCCGGCCTGAACGGCGATCTGGACGATGCGGCCTTCGACCGCCGCGGCTTCGTAGTTGCGCGCCACATAGTCGCCGCCGACCATGTCGAGGATGACATTGGCGCCTTTGCCACCCGTTGCCTCCTTGACCGCGGCGACGAAATCCGCCTCGCGATAATTGATCGCCCGGTCGGCGCCGAGCTTCAGGCAGGCGTCGCATTTCTCCTTGCTGCCGGCAGTGGTGATGACATAGGCGCCGAAGGCGGAGGCAAGCTGGATTGCTGTCGTGCCGATGCCGGACGAGCCGCCATGGACGAGCAGCGTCTCGCCTTTCTTGAGGCCGCCACGCTCGAACACATTGTGCCAGACGGTGAAGTAATTCTCCGGCACCGCCGCGGCTTCGGTGTGGGTGAAGCCGGCGGGCAACGGCAGCACGCTCCCTGCATGGACCTTGACATATTCGGCATAGCCGCCGCCGGGCGTCAGCGCACAGACGCGGTCGCCAATGCGCCAGCGTGATATGTCGTCGCCAAGGGCCGCCACTTCACCCGATGCTTCGAGGCCCGGCAGGTCGGATGCGCCGGGCGGTGGCGGATAGGCGCCTTTGCGCTGCTGGACGTCGGGCCGGTTGACGCCGGCGGCATGCACCTTGATCAGGATCTCGCCGGGGCCGGGCTGCGGCACGTCGCGTGTTTCCGGCTTCAGCACCCGAGGGCCACCTGGCTCCGAGATCGCGATGGCCGTCATTCTTGCCGGAATTTTCTGTCCGCTCGCCATGAGATTTCCCGTCTTTCCTCGCCGTTATCCGACCGGCTGTTTGCATCGACGCCCCTGCCCTATGTATGCTGATTGCCAAATCAGGCAAATGGCCAATCTGGTCTTGGCGGAGGAGGAGCGACGATGGCGATCTTCGACGACGAACCCAAGAAGAAGGCGCGCCCGCACGAGATCGGGCAGGACCTGTCATTGCTTTCCGTCAGCGACTTGACTGAGCGGATCGGCATCCTGCGCGACGAAATCGCCCGCCTGGAAGCCGAACTCAAGGCCAAGGACACCACCAAATCCGCGGCCGAAGCACTGTTCCGCCGCGGATAGGCGCTCGGGCGTAAAGCCCGCCGCCGAAAAGCCCGAATGCGACTGTCTTCAGACGCAGCGTCCCCGCCAAACCTGAGCCGGATCAACCAATGTTCGCAACCTACCGACCGATCCTCTCGCTGCTTCGCGGCACCGCTTTCCTGCTCGCGGCATCTGGTTTGCATGGGCTGCTTCTGCCCCTGCGCGGTCAGTTGGAAGGCTTCTCGACCGCATCGCTCGGCCTGATGGGCACGGCCTGGGCCGGCGGCTTCGTCACCGGCTGCTTCTTCGCACCGCGCATCGTGCGCCGCGCCGGCCACGTGCGCGCCTTTGGCGCCTTTGCCGCATCCGGCGCCATCGTGGCGCTGCTCACCGGGCTGATCATCGACGAGTATGTCTGGATCCTGCTGCGCGCCTTCACCGGCTTCACCATGGCCGGCGCCTTCATGGTCATCGAAAGCTGGTTGAACGAGAAGGCCACCAACGAGAACCGTGGCACCGTCTTCGGCCTCTACATGATGGTGACTTATGCCTCGATCATGGGCGGGCAGATGATCGTCGCCGGCGGCGACGTGAAGTCCGCGTCGCTGTTCATGATCACCGGCATCCTGTTTTGCCTGTCGCTCATTCCGACGGCGGTCTCGACCGCCTCCCACCCCAAGCCGCTGCAGGATGTCTCACTTGATGTCAGGGGCCTTTATGCCAATTCGCCGGTGTCGGCGGTCGCTTGCGTGTTGATCGGCATCGCCAACGGCGCCTGGGGCACGCTTGGCGCGGTCTATGGTGCACGCATCGGCATTTCCACGGCCGAGATCGCCCTGATGATGAGTCTTGTGGTCGTTGCCGGTGCCGCCATGCAGCTTCCGGCCGGGCGCCTGTCCGACAAGACCGACCGGCGCTTCGTGCTGGCGGGGGCGGCTTTCGGCGGGGCCTTCTTCGCGCTCATGATCTTCCTGTTCGAGCCACGCTCCGGCGTCTTCGTCATCGTCTTCACCGCCGCTTATGGCGCCTTCGCCTATACGCTCTATTCCATCGCCGTGGCGCATGCCAACGACCACGCGCGCTCGGAGGATTTCGTCAAGGTATCTGGCGGGCTGTTGCTGCTCTATGGCTTCGGCACGATGATCGGACCTTTGCTTGCGGCTGCCCTGATGGGCTGGATGCGCCCGGAAGGTCTGTTCCTGGCGACCGCCTTCGCGCATCTCTGCCTGGCGGGCTACACGCTGCTGCGCATCAGCCGCCGCGCGCCGGTGCCGATCGGGGATCGTGACGCCTTCAAGACGCAGCCGGCCGACCGCTCGGTCACCCCGGAAGCATTGCGGCTTGATCCCAGAAGAAAAGCAGAAGCAGACGGTTGAGATTCGAAAGGCTTTGCCTCACTAATACAGGCATGATGTTTTCCGACGCCTTCATGGCGATTGCCGATCCCAACCGGCGCCATCTTCTGGAAGAACTTCGCCGCGGCCCGAAAACCGTCACCGAACTGGCCGCCGGCTTGCCGGTCTCGCGCCCAGCCGTGTCGCAACATCTGAAAGTGCTGCTCGATGCCGGCCTGGTCCACGCCAAGCCGGAAGGAACAAGGCGCGTCTATACGGTGAGCGGCACTGGCTTCCTCAAACTCAACATCTGGCTCGACCAGTTCTGGGAAGCCTAACCCCGATCAACCGTTGTTGTAGGGGAAGAACTTGAAGTAGGGCTGCGCCTCCCCGATCACCCGAGCGAAGGCGGGGCGCTGCAGCAGGCGGTCGTGATAGCGCTTCACAGCCGGGTACCTGTCGCCCAACGGCTCGACCTTGTTGGCATAGAACAGCGCGGGGGAGGCTGCGCAATCGGCCATGGTGAAGCTGTCGCCCATCGCCCAGATCTTCGACTGCATGTCCTGTTCGATGATGGCGTAGGAATTGCGCAACTGGTCGCGAGCCTGCTCTACGCCGAACGGGTCGGTCTTGTCGCCGGGGCGCAACCGGTCGCCGACAATCTTCTGCATCGGCTCCTGCACATAGCAATCATAGAAACGATCGGCCTGGCGGACGGCCAACGCCATGTCGATCTCGGCGGGCACAAGGTCGACCGGCCCCGGATGGTGCGCGGCCAGATATTCGACGAGGATGCTCGATTCCAGCACCGTACGGCCACGCGCATCGTCGCGCAGCGCCGGCATCTTGCCGGTCGGCGAGATCTTCAGGAAGGCCGCGCGCGATTCAGCATCGCCAAGGTCGACGATGACAGGCGTGAACGGCGTGGCGTTCTCATACAGCGCGATCAACGGCTTCCAGCAGAAGGAGGCCAGCGGATGGAAATGAAGTGTCAGGGACATTTTTTGCTCGTCTGTTTCGTGGATTGTCGGTGGCCGCTACCATGCGGCACGCCTGTTGCGGTTAGCCTTGTCCGTCAAACCAGCCTATGCTGCTTCAACCGGCTTGGACATGCGCGATGATCGCTGCGGACATCTCGGCCCAGTCGTCCGGATGCAGCTCGTGGCCGCCACCTTCGATGCGAATGAGTCTTGCGCCGGTGACCGTCTCGGCCAGCGCCTCGCCGTGTTCGACCGGAAAGATCGGATCCGCCGTGCCGTGAATGACCAGCAGCGGCGCCGCGATCTCGTGCAGGCGGCCCTTCCAGGCGGCGCCGCCCTTGAGCATGAAATGGTTGGTCGCGCTCAGGAAGCCGCCGGAGCGGTCGTAATCCTGCTCGACAAAGGCCCGTATCCCCGCCGCATCGAATGAATGCGTGGTGCTGGCGATCGCCCGCGCATCCCTGACGATGAAATCGACCACTTGACCACGGTCCGACCAATCGACTTTGGCGCCCTCGGCCGAGTGTTCCATGTAGGCTTCGGTCGTCCCGGGAAGGCCGGATGTGTCGATTCCCACCGGCGAACTGCTGATCACAGTCAGAGATACGACACGCGAGGGATGTTTCAACGCCACAAGCTGCGCGATCATGCCGCCCATCGACATCCCGACGACATGCGCCTTGCCGATGCCGTGGTCGTCCAGAACATGCATTGCATCGTCGGCCATATCATCGAACGTGTAGGGCGGCTCTCCCGGTTTGGATTTCGTCGAACGGCCGGTATCGCGATTGTCGTAGCGGATCACGAACAGGCCGGCACCGGCCAGTTTCCGGCAGAACGCCTCCGGCCACCACAGCATCGAGGCCATCGCTCCCATGATCAGCAACAGCGGCGGGTTCGCCGGATCGCCAAAGACTTCGGATATAATCTCAGGGCGTTCGGTGGTCCTCATCACGCAGTCTCCTCTCTGCAAAACTGATTGCATTTTGCAATCTGTTGCACGATAATAAAACTGATACGATAATGCAACCGGTTTTGGAGAAAAATCTCATGAGCATGGATCGCCGGTCCGGGTGCCCGATCAATCTGTCGCTGGAAGTCTTCGGCGACCGCTGGAGCCTGATCATCCTTCGCGACATGATCTTCGGCGGCAGGCGCCATTTTCGCGAGTTGCTCAACGGATCGATGGAAGGCATCGCCTCCAATATCCTCGCCGACCGGCTGAAGCGCCTGATGGAGCTGGGCATGCTGACCAAGGCCGACGATCCCTCGCACAAGCAGAAGGCGATTTACAGCCTGACCGAGATGGCGATCACGCTGGTTCCGATCCTGGCCCATCTCGGCGCCTGGGGCCGCGTCTGGCTGCCGGTCAGCGACGAATTGTCGATCCGCGCCGAACTTCTGGAAAAGGGCGGACAGCCTATGTGGGACAAATTCATGGACGAGTTGCGGCACGAGCATCTCGGCATGCCGCTCGATACAATGTCTGGCCTTTCTGTCCGCGCGACCTTGCAGGCCGCCTACGAGGCGGTGGTTGCCAGCAAGGCCCTCGCCGCCAGCCCGGCCGCGTAACCAACTTATTTTCCCGTTTTGGGGCCGGCTCTGCTAGAAGAAGCGGAAAATCACAATTCACGGGATTGGATAAGGTCTTGGTTGAGAACTCTCGGGATGCTGCGCGCGCACGCGCCGACCTGCGCTTCAAGAAGCAGGAAGAGGCGGCAACCGTCCGCCAGAAGGCGATGGCCGAATACGCCGCCGAGAGCGATGCCCGCCAGGCCAAGACCAACAAGCTGCGGGCACTGCGTCTCGCCAAGGAAGCGGAAGACCTCGCCAACGCGCCGGCGGAACCCGCCAAGAAACCGGCCCGCGCCAAGAAGAAGTAGCCCAGCCACGTCCGGAGCCATACAAGCGGCAACGCTTATCCGGATGAGCGGGCGAAGGCTGCTTTCCATCCTGCCTTTTCACGCGAAGCAATTTCAACCGGAACCGGGATGTTATCTCGCCCGCCGACGATCGATGATCGACGCGTTTCAAACAGGAGACCGCCATGACCGCACTGCCGCTCGAAAAAGCCAGGCAAATCATCGAAACCGCCTTTGCCAAGGGCTCCGATCTCAAGCTCAAGCCGCTCGGCGTCTCGGTGCTCGACGCCGGCGGGCATCTGGTCGCCTTCCAGCGCCAGGACGGCGCCTCGTTCCTGCGTCCGCAAATGTCGGCCGGCAAGGCCTATGGTGCGCTCGCCATCGGCATGGGCTCGCGCAAAGTCGAGGCCTTCGCCAAGGAGCGCCCGCATCTCGTCGCCGGCATCTCGGACGTCTCGGGCGGGCGCGTGCTGCCGGTCGTCGGCGGCGTGCTGATCCGCGACAAGGCCGGTGCCGTCATCGGCGCCGTCGGCATTTCAGGCGACACGTCGGACAATGACGAAGCCGCGGCAATCGCCGGCATCGAGGCCGCCGGTTTCACCGCCGATCCGGGGTGAGGTCGGGAACTTCGTCATCCGCGGGCGGAGCAGGAGCGAGGCTCCGTCGCGCAGACCCGAGGATCCATTCCGTAACATCAGCCGTAGAGTGCAGCGGAGCAGAATTCTGGACCGCTGAAACGCTCACGTGTCGCGGCTTGGACCCTGGGGTCTGCGCCGCGTCGCTACGCTCCTTGCTACGCCCTGGGATGACGACGTTAGGGGCGTTTGCGCCAACTGTCAGCGCAAGCGCCCGTCAAACTTCCGCCTTCCGCGCCGGGGACCTAATTCAAATTGATGTCCCGGCTGGCCGACCGCATCGACACCGCGAATCCGGCCAGCACGTCGAACAGCGCGATGACCATCAGGGTGAAGAAGACGGAATGGGCCGCACCCTTCACCAGCAGGAACTCGACCAGGAAGGCCACGAAGACCAGCGTCGACAGAAGATGGTCCATGATCGAGGCATTGGTGGTGCGCACCGACTTCGCCATTTCGAGGAACAGGAAGATCAGCCCGATCAGCACCATCAGATCGCCAAGCGTCATCGAGAACACGCCACCCGACATCATGCTGAATGAGAAGACCTCGCTTGCCCACGGATCGTCACCGCTGCCGAATATTCCCAGCAGTCCGAGATTGTAGAGCACGAAAGGCACGATCAGCAGCGGAATGGCACCGAACATCTGGCGTCTCCATGTGGGGGCAATCCTTTGTAGAATGCGCCACAGGCACGCCGTCAAGATGTTTCGATGGCAGCGTTGAACACGGTCGAAGACCGCACGCAACAACAATGTCAGCCGGTTGCCTGCAACGATTGCCGCCCACGCGTCGAGATGCGCGCTACCCCGCCCCCCAAACGCAAAAGGACCGGCCACTGGCCGGTCCTTTTGGAATTCAAACCTTTGGAAGGCTGGTCTCAGCTTTCCTTGGGCGTCAACACCTGGCGACCGCGATACATGCCGGTCTTCAGGTCGATATGGTGCGGACGGCGCATTTCGCCGGAATTCTTGTCCTCGACATAGGTCGGGGCCTTGAGGGCGTCGGCCGAGCGGCGCATGCCGCGCTTGGACGGAGAGGTTTTACGTTTCGGAACGGCCATGGATATGCTCCACTACATGGTCAAAAGCCCCGCCCGCCCTCGTGAAAGGGCCATGTCGGGGCCTAAATCTGAGAAAGTCGGGTGCCTATACACGCCCTGTGCCGTTTTGGCCAGCACTGGCGCGAATTTTTTTGGATCGGCTAGCGGAGACAACCGACATAGGCGCCCGAGCGGCCGGCTCGCCGCTCGATCAGATTGGCAAGCCGCCTCAGGCCAGGCCCGGGCTTGGCCGGATTGCGGGCGATCGGATTTGGCAAAGAGACCGCAAGCAGGGCGGCCTGCCGTCGCGACAGCTGTTTTGCCGAGACGCCGAAATGGTGCTGTGCCGCGGCCTCGATGCCGTAGATGCCCGGCCCCCACTCGGCGATGTTGAGATAGATTTCCATGATGCGCCGTTTCGACATCACCGCATCGAAATAGACGGCCAGCGGCAATTCGACCACCTTGCGCACCGAGCCCAGCGGCCGCGACCAGAGATACAGGTTCTTGACCGTCTGCATGGTGATGGTCGAGGCGCCGCGCGTCGCTTCGCCGGCCAGCGCATCGTCGACGACGCCTCTCAGCTCGCCGAGATCGACGCCACGATGAAAGCAGAACTGCCCGTCCTCCGACATGATGACGGAATTGGCCAGCACCGGCGACACGTCATCGATCGACACCCAGCGGCGGTCGTAACCGGAGAAGGTCGCCAGGTCCTTCAGCATCAGCGTCGAGACAGGATGCACGAAGAACGGCAGGTACAGAAACGTCAGCACGACCGGAATCAAAGCCAGCACCGCGGCCACGACGATGCCGCGCCGGACCCAGCGCTTGAGACCACGGCGGTTTACGCCCCGCGATCTCGTCGCCATGTCCAGCTTTTCGGTTTCATGATCGACGATCGGTTCCGCCAAGCCGCCCAACCCGTGCCAGAGAGCTCGTTTTGAAACGCGCTCCTGTGAGTCATGTGACGGTGTTTTCGAGAACCGGAGCGGAGCGTACATTAGAGTACGCAAGCACCGGAAGCGCAGAAAACGCCCTCAGATGACCGCAGGAGTAGAGTTTCCGAACGGGCTCATACTGCTCCGGCATAATGGCGCTTGCCTTCTTGCGCAACGTCTGAGTGTCGGCTACCGGTCCCGGCCATGACGAATGACGACCAAATGGCGTTCGAAATGGCGCTGATCAGGCGGGCAGCCGCCGTCGAGGTGCTGCTGCGGCGACTGCTCGACGACCGCGCGCTTTCGGGCGAGATCGCCCGGCCGGACCGGCTGATGGCGGCGATGCGCCATGGCGTGCTGAACGGCGGCAAGCGCCTGCGGCCCTTCCTGGTCATGGAAAGTGCCGCCCTTTTTTCCGCCGACGGCGAGGCGGCACTGCGTGTCGCCGCCGCACTTGAATGCGTGCATTGCTATTCGCTGATCCACGACGATCTGCCCGCCATGGACGACGACGACCTGCGTCGCGGCCAGCCGACCGTGCACAAGGCCTTCGACGAGGCGACCGCGATCCTGGCCGGCGACGCCCTGCTGACGCTGGCCTTCGACATCATTGCCGGCGAGTCGACCGCGCTGCCGGCGGAGCGGCGGGCAGCCCTGG
>NZ_RZQT01000155.1:0-12842 GCF_003998485.1 Mesorhizobium sp. M7A.F.Ca.CA.001.04.2.1 | reverse complement strand
GGAATAGACCTGGCGCTTGCCCTCGTCGAAGATGACCTTGGCGCTGAAGTGGCGCGCCGCACCGCACAGCAGATCGTCATGCACCAGCGCCGGCCGGGCGGCCAGTCGCAATTCTCGGCCTTCGTCGAGCTGGGCGGGCGAACCGGCCGCTTCGCCGCGCTGATCGAGTGGGTGCGGGCAAACCTGGCCGAACCGCTGACCGTCGAATGCCTGGCCGATCACGCGGCCATGAGTCCCCGCAACTTCGCCCGCGCCTTCACGTCCGAGACCGGCGTCACGCCGGCAAAGGCGGTAGAGCGCATGCGCCTCGAGACGGCCCGCACGGCGATCGAGACCAGCCATCTCCCGCTTGAGCGCATCGCCGAAACCGCCGGTTTTGGCGATCCCGGACGAATGCGGCGCGCCTTCCTGCGTACCCTTGGCCAGCCGCCGCAGGCGTTTCGGGCGGCCGCCGAACACAGGGAGCTTCACTCGGGGCGGCCAAGCAGCGGCTCTGCCGGCTTAAGGGCCGTTCCGGTCCACAAGCGGACAAAAGCGAATGAGCGCACTTGATCCAGACCGAAGTTTCACGAAAATCATTCCAAAGCCGGCTGCTGCCATTCAGTGCGCCACTTTCGGCCTGTTGGACTGGATATTGCGGCGCCTGGCCTAATCGCCGCAGATGACGAACCGGATAGCCATTATGAGGAGACTGTTTATAACGGTCGCTGAAATCGCGATGACCAAGGGGAGACGATGCGCTACATACGTCCGCTTTCAATAGAAGATGCCGTTGGCCAGTTGGCCGGGTCGGCTGGTACGGCCGCCATCCTCGCGGGAGGCAGCGACCTCCTGGTCAGGATGAAGGGCGGCTTTGCCGAACCAGAGTTGATCGTCGACATCAAGGCGATCGATGGCTTGAGCGAGATCCGGGAGACGGCTGAAGGCTTCAGCATCGGCGCCGCGGTCCCTTGCGCCGTCCTGGGGGAGAACACCGCCCTCAAGAAGGCATGGCCTGGTGTCGTCGAGGCGGCCAAGCTGATCGGCTCCAAGCAGGTGCAGGGCCGCTGCACCATCGTGGGCAATCTCTGCAACGCCTCGCCGGCTGCCGACAGCGTGCCGGCGCTGGTTGCCGCCGGCGCCAGGGCAGTGGTCGTCGGGCCGGCGGGCAGGCGCACGATCCCCGTACAGAGCGTGCCGACCGCGCCGGGCAAGACGTCGCTGGCCAAAGGCGAGATCATCGAGGCGATCCTGCTCGACAAGCGCGAGCCGCGGTCTGGCGATGCCTATCTGCGTTTCATTCCACGCACCGAGATGGACATCGCGGTGGTCAGCGCCGGGGTGAACCTGACGCTCGACGAGCACGGTGTCGTCAAATCGGCCCGCGTGGCGCTGGGCGCCGTGGCGGCGACGGTGCTTCTGGTTGAAGAGGCCGCGGAGGTGCTCGTCGGCTCCAGGCTGGACGAGGCGACGCTGGAACGGCTCGCCAAGGTCTGTGCGGGCGCCTGCCGTCCCATCGACGACAAGCGCGGCACTATCGAATTCAGACGAAAAGTTGCGGGTGTGCTGGCCCAGCGGGCCGCCACATCAGCCTATGCACGTGCAGGAGGCAAATGATGGCTGGAATTGCAGTTTCAACGACAATCAACGGCGATGCTGTCGAGTATCTGTGCCAGCCCGACGAGACGCTGCTAGACGTCCTGCGCGATCGGCTGGGGCTGACGGGCGCCAAGGAAGGCTGCGGCACCGGCGACTGCGGCGCCTGCAGCATTATCCTCGACGACCGGTTGGTGTGCTCATGCCTGGTGCTCGGCGCCGAGGCTGAAGGCCGTCGCGTCGAGACCATCGAGGGCATGGCGCATGGCGATACGCTGCACCCGCTGCAGCAGAAATTCCTCGAGCACGCCGCATTGCAATGCGGCATCTGCACGCCGGGCTTCCTGATCGCGGCCAAGGACCTCCTGGCCAAGAACCCCGACCCGACCGAGGAGGAAATCCGCTTCGGCCTTGCCGGGAACCTCTGCCGCTGCACCGGCTACGACAAGATCGTGCGCGCCGTCCAGGATGCGGCCATCGTGATGAAGGGAGCCTGAGATGAATTTCGATCCACGTTTTTCCGGACGTAAATTCGCCTCCGTCGGCACACGTCCGATCCGTCCCGACGGCATCGACAAGGTGACGGGCCGCGCGCGCTACGGCGCCGACTTCAACATGGCCGGCCAGCTGGTCGGGCGCGTTCTGAGAAGCCCGCACGCCCACGCCAGGATCGTCAAGATCGACACGTCGAAAGCGGAAAAGCTCGCCGGCGTCAAGGCGGTGATCACCGCGGCCGACCTGCCCGACCTCACCGATGGCGATGCCGCCATGTACGACGTCCTCGACAATTGCATGGCGCGCACGAAAGCGCTCTATGACGGCCACGCGGTGGCCGCGGTCGCCGCTATCGACGCCCGCACCGCCAGGCAGGCGCTGAAGCTCATCGAGGTCGAGTACGAGCTTTTGCCGCACGTCACCGATGTCGACGAGGCGGCGAAGCACACGGCGCCCTTGATCAATGATGCCATCTTCACCGAGGGCCTTGAGGAAAAACCGGTAAAACCCTCCAACGTCACCAAGCGCAGCCAGTTTGGCCATGGCGATGTCCATCAGGGTTTCGGGCAGGCCGACTTCATTGTCGAGCGCTCCTTCAAGACCGAGCAGACGCACCAGGGCTATATCGAGCCGCATGCCTGCGTGGCGAATTTCAGTTCCGACGGCACCGCCGACCTTTGGGTGTGCACGCAGGGCCATTTCGTCTACCGCCAGCACTGCGCCCAGTTGCTTGGCATGGAAGCCTCGAAACTGCGCGTCACCTCCTCGGAGATCGGCGGCGGTTTTGGCGGCAAGACCCATGTCTGGGCCGAGCCGGTGGCGCTGGCGCTGTCGCGCAAGGCAGGACGGCCGGTGAAGCTGGTGATGACCCGCGACGAGGTGTTCCGCGCCTCGGGCCCGACCAGCGCCACCTCGATCGACGTCAAGATCGGCGCCCGCAAGGACGGCACGATCACCGCCGCCGAAGCGACGCTGCGCTACAGCTGCGGCCCGTATGCCGGCTCCTGGGCCGAGATCGGCGCCATGACCGCGTTCGCCTGCTACAAGCTCGATAACGTCAAGACGGTCGGCTACGAAGTGCTGGTCAACCGGCCGAAGACCGCGGCCTATCGCGCGCCCTCGGCGCCGATGGCGGCGTTCGCGGTGGAAAGCGCTGTCGACGAGCTGGCCAAGAAGATCGGCATGGATCCGGTCGACTTCCGGATCAGGAACGCCGCGCAGGAAGGCACACGGTCCTCCTACGGTCCGGTCTACGGCCCGATCGGCATCGGCCCGACGCTCGAGGCGGTGAAGAGCCATCCGCACATGAAGGCGCCGCTGGGCAAGAACCAGGGCCGCGGCATGGCTTGCGGCTTCTGGTTCAACTTCGGCGGCCAGACCTGCACCGACCTCAACATCGGCATGGACGGCTCGGTCTCGCTTGCCGTCGGCACAGTCGACGTCGGTGGTTCGCGCGCGTCGCTGTCGCTGGTGGCGGCGGAGGAACTGGGCATCGACTATTCTCAGGTCAAGGCGATCGTCGCCGACACGTCCAGCCTCGGCTACAACGACATGACGGACGGCAGCCGCGGCACCTTCTCCTCTTCCATGGCAACGATCTCGGCCGCTCGCAACGCGATCAAGATCCTGCGCGAGCGCGCCGCGCAGATGTGGGACATTGCCGTCGACGACGTGGTCTGGGAGAAGGGCCACGCGATCGCCAAGGGCGAGAAGCACGGCAATCTCGGCAAGCTGTCGCTGAAGGAGATCGCGGTCGAGTCGGGCAAGACCGGCGGGCCGATCGCCGGCCACAGCGAGCTCGTCGCCGATGGCGCCGGCGTCTCCTTCGCCACCCATATCTGCGATATCGAGGTCGATCCCGATACCGGGGCCGCCAGGGTCATCCGCTACACGGTCGTGCAGGACGCCGGCAAGGCGGTGCACCCGACCTATGTCGAGGGACAGTACCAGGGGGGCGCCGCGCAAGGCATCGGCTGGGCGCTCAACGAGGAGTATATCTACGGCAAGGACGGGCGGCTGCAGAACGCCGGCTTCCTCGATTACCGCATCCCGGTCTGCTCGGACCTGCCGATGATCGACACCCAGATCCTCGAGATCCCCAACCCTAACCACCCTTACGGGGTGCGCGGCGTCGGCGAGACGTCGATCGTGCCGCCGCTGGCGGCGATCGCCAATGCGGTGTCGAACGCCGCGGGCGTGCGCATGACGCACATCCCGATGTCGCCGCCGCGCATCCTTGCCGCGATCGAGGCGGAACGGGAATGGTCGAAGTAACGCTCTGGGGCTCGCTCGCCGCGACCGCCGGAGGCAACAGCAAGGTCGAGATCGAGGCCAAGGACATAAGGGAGCTGTTCAGGAAGCTGGCTGAACAGTATCCCGGCCTCGAGCCCTTGATCGACAAAGGCATAGCCGTTGCGATCGACGGGACGATCTATCGGGATACGTGGTCGAAGAAGCTGCCGGAGGGGGCGGAGATTTTTCTGCTGCCGCGATTGGCGGGGGGATAGGCGGACACATGGCAGGGTAAAAGGTGCACTGTCACCGTAATTCTAAGAAGGCCAAAAGCCGCTGTTGGATTCGACCGGGAGGAGGGTCTGATTTGCGCCCCATGCCGGTCATCGCCACGGCTCATCGCCTCTTCTCACGAGCGGACATCTTCGCGACTAGGCTGAAGCTCGCTCGGCGCCGAGAACCCGCAGCGGAATGTCATGGACTCGATGGTCGGCCCTCTCATCTTTCCGTCCGCCCACCGCATATGCGCGACGTCGAAACCCCGGGAAGGATTGCGTTGGTGCGGCGCTGATCAGACTGGTTGCGCCTCTTCAGTGTGGCGTGCGTTCCAATGGCGCAGCAGGACCGGGACCAAAAGCGCCACGCCGAGTAGCGAGGAATAGAGTTCGGGTGCCACCAGAAGCAGGGCGGCGAACACGAGCAGCACGTTTTCCCATGGGCGTGTGCGCACCAGAAGATAGCGCGATAGCGCGGCGCCCAGGCAGGTGATGCCCAGCACGCAGCCGAAAAAGGCGAGGAAGAAGTTCGGCCAGGTGAAATCCTTCGTCACCAGCAGCAGGGACGGTGAGAAGACGAACACGAAAGGAACCAGTGCCTTACCCATCCCAAGCCGGAAGGCGGTGTTGCCGGTCTTGAACGGGTCCGCCCCCGCCATGCCAGCGGCGGCGTACGCCGCCAGCGCCACCGGTGGCGTGATGTCCGCCAGCAGTCCGTAATAGAACACGAAGAAGTGAGCGACGATCGGCTCGGTGCCGAGCATGACAAGCGCCGGCGCCGCGATCGTCACCATAATGATGTAGTTCGCGGTCGTCGGGATGCCGCAGCCCATCAGGATGCAGACGACGCCAGTCATGATCAAGGTGAACAATAGGGTCAGGCCCTGGGCCGAGAAGATCGCCTCGGGGATGAAGGTGCCGAAGAGAAGGGAAAGGTGTCCGGCCGTCGATGTGACGATGTAGGACAGCTTGAAGCCCACTCCGGTCAGGGTGACGACGCCCACGACGATGCCGACGGTTGCGGCAGCGGCTCCGACTGCGAGCGCATATTTGGCGCCGTCGCGCAGACACGTCACGATGTCGGCGACCGACATGCGCCGGCGCGGATTGAGCAAGCCGACGAGAATACACAAGGTGATGCCCCAGAAGGCGGCCATGTAGGGCGTGTAGCCCGAGAGCAGCACGCCGATGAGAACGACGAGCGGGATGATCGTCGGCCAGTCCCGCTTCAGCGCCTCGACGACATCGGGCATCTCGTCCGGCCTGAGCCCCCTGAGGCCGGTTCGCTTGGCCTCGAAATGCACCTGCATGAACACGCCAAAGAAGTGCATGAAGGCGGGCACGATGGCGGCAAGGATGATGGTCGTGTAGGGCAGTTCGAGAAATTCGATCATCAGGAAGGCCGCTGCGCCCATGATCGGCGGCGTCACCTGGCCGCCGGTCGAGGACGCCGCTTCCACCGCTGCGGCGAAATGTTTCTTGTAGCCGAGCTTGATCATCGCCGGGATGGTCAGCGAGCCGACGGTAACGGTGTTGGCGACCGACGAGCCGGAAATCATGCCGAACAGCGCCGAGCCGAAGATCGACACCTTGGCGGGACCGCCGGCGTAGCGGCCGGCGACCCACGCCGCGCAGTCGAGGAAGAGCTGGCCGAGGCCAATGCGGGTGGCGAAGACGCCGAACAGCACGAAGTGGAAGACGTAGGTGGCGACGACGCCGAGCGCGATGCCGTAGATGCCCTGCGTCGTCAGATAAAGGTGATCGACAAGCTGGGAGACGGACGCGCCGGGGTGCACCAGAATGCTCGGCATGTACCGCCCCAACAGCGCGTAGGCCATGAAGACGACGGCGATGATGGGCAGCGGGATGCCGACGGAGCGGCGCGTCGCCTCCAGCAGAAGCAGGATGAGGATAAGGCCGAACACCACGTCGAGCGCCGTGGGATTGCCGACGCGGAAGGCAAGGTCGTCGAGCGGGATCATAGGCACGTGCATGACGACGACGACCGCAGCGATCGCCAGCAGCCAGTCGAAAAGGGGTATGCCGAGCGGCCGCAGGAGGCTGGACCGCGCGGGCTGGTCGTAGCTTTTCTTCACCAGCGGGAAGACGAGGAAGATCAGCGCCAGCACCATCGACAGGTGGATGCCCCGGTGCAGCATTTCCTGCAGTAGGCCGAAACCGGCGGTGTAGTAGTGAAACAGTGACAGCGCCACCAGGAGGAAGCCGACCAGCCAGCCCGCGACACGGGTCAGTGGCCGGAAGCGGATTTCGGAGTCGAATTTCTCCTCCAGTTCGCGAGCGCTCTCCTCATCGAACTCCATTGCGGAAAGCTTGATCTTGTCGTCATCGCTCATGGCCGGTTCCGTGTCCTGAATTTCCAGACAAAAGAGGCGGAAAGCATCCCTTCCGCCTCGTTGTTGTCAGCCGGTCCAAATGCCTCTTATTTCAGGGTGCCGACTTCCTTGTAGAATTTCTCTGCGCCGGGATGAAACGGAATGCCAGCGCTGGTAACCGCGTTCTGGAGCGTGATCAGCTTGCCCTTGGCGTGGCCTGCCTGCAGGGCCTTTTGGGTTTCGTCGCTGTAAAGCGACTTGACGATCTTGTAGACGAGGTCGTCGGTCTGCTTGGCGCTGGTCACCCATTGAGCGGCGACGGAAATGGTCTTGGTTTCGCCGACATTTTTGTAGGTGCCTTCCGGCACGGTATCGGTGGAGAAGAACTTCTGCTCGGACAGCAGCTTGTCGGCCTCGGGGCCGGTGATCGGCACCAGCGTGATGTTGTTGGTGGTGGCAAGCTCAACGATTGCGCCGGTCGGATAACCACCGACGAAGAAATAAGCGTCCATGGCGCCATCCTGCAGCCGCTCTCCGGCCGGGCCAGGCTTGAGATATTCGGGCTGCACGTCCTTTTCAGCCAGACCGTAAGCGCCAAGCACAAGTCGCGCATCGACGATGGTGCCGGAGCCCGGCTCGTCAAGAGAGACGCGTTTGCCCTTGAGATCCGCCACCGACTTAATGCCGGCGTCGGCACGCGCGACCAAATGGATCGTCTCGGGATAAAGCGTCGCGATGAGGCGCAGGTCGTCAACCTTGGGCTTGCCCTCATAGAGGCCGGTGCCCGAATGCGCCCAGTAGGCGACGTCGGATTGCGTGAAGCCCGATTCGGACGCGCCCGACTGGATGGCGCTGATGTTGGCCACCGAACCGTTGGAGGACGTGGCGGTGGCGACCAAGCCTTCGACGCCGGCCGCCCCGGTTGCCGAGATGGCGTTGGCGATCAGGCCGCCCACCGGATAGTAGGTGCCGGACGTTCCGCCCGTGCCGATGCGGAAAAACGCCTGCTGCGCGCGTGCCGGCGAAAATCCGGCCGCAGCCAAAGCCAGAGCGCCCGCGCCTATGGAAAAGGTGCGGCGGTTGATCGAAATAGTCATGCTACCTCCCAGTCTAAAAACCGGCAGGATGTTGCAGCGGCCAAGGTGTTGTCAACCTGTACACGCTTTTTGAGAGCGGATCGGTCCTCGCGGGCTGGCCGTGGCGCATCCTCAATAGGTGCAAATTTTGAAGAAGCACCAAAATTCGATCTGAGCCTTTATCATTGGTTGAACGGCAGTAGTTCGCATCCTTGCGCCAAAAAGCTGCCTGTCTGAATTCGGCCCAAACGCAGCCATTCACCTCAACCCGCCCCTATCTCTCCCTCCACAACCCTCAAATAAGCCGTCGCCTTGCCCCCTCCGGCATCTGCAGGATGGTCAAGAGCGTCGTCAGCACGGTCAGGATCAGGGCGCCGAGGATGGTGCCGGTGTAGACACCGCGGCCCCCGAAGATCGAGGTGCCGCCAATGACGGCGGCCACCCCGGCGCCTTCCGCCCGGAAGGCGCGGCAGTCTATGGATACTTGGTCGGCGGTACGGCAGGGTTCAAATCGCCCTGCAGTTCCTTCGGCAGCGGCAGGCTTGAGCATTGCAGGTGCACTTCGCGGGCGAACAGCTTTCGTTGCTTCTGCTCATGCTCCTTGATGGCTGCTACGAGCCCCATCGAGTATGGACCAAGCAGGACGCCGAAACCCCATCCCGGATGCTCTTTCTCGCGAGCCTCGTAATCCGAAGCCGCCCTGCGGGCCTGCTGGCATGCCGGGGAGGCCCATTTCTGGTCCTGCTGCGAAAGCGACGCCTCATAGTCGACCGGGGAGGTCGCGCACCCAGCCACTGCCGCAGTCAATGCGAGGCAGATTGCGTTTCTCATCCGAAGCCTCTCCTAAGCCTTGTGAAGGCCTGCATAGACCTGTTCATCCCACAAGACGATAGCTGCGGTCAGGTGCCCTCCCCACCCTCCGCCCTCTCCCCGGCCTTCCCGCAGCCGGATTCGAACGATGCCTGGAACCAAATCACGGGGCCTGGAACCAAACCACGGGCGAGACTGTTCAGTTGTAGCTTTGATCCCACGCTGACATCCCGGCCGGCAAAGCGGCGACATTGAGGAGTTCTCACCATGAAGATTTCATCCGGATTTCGTTCCATCGCGGTTGCCGCCATCGCCACCGCAAGCATCGGCTTTGCCAGCGCCGCGCATGCCGACAGCGGCACCATCCGCTTCGCCGTCTACAAGGCGGCCTTCTTCGTCGGTGGCTCCGGAGGCGAAGGAACGCTGACCTTCCATGGCCGCCGCTATCCCATCTCGGTCGGCGGCGTCTCGGGCGGTCTCGCCTTCGGCGTCTCCAAGACCTATTTCCGAGGTACCGTGCGCCACATCAAACGTGCGCGGGATGTGACCGGGGTCTATGGTGCGGCGGGCGGTGGCGGCGCGCTTGGCAAAGGGGCTCAGGTGATCGTCATGACCAATGACAAGGGCGCCCAGCTCGAATTGACGGGCAGGCAGGTCGGCCTGCAGGTCAACGCCGACCTCAGTGGCATGAGCATCTCGCTGCGGTAAGGGCTAGCTCCTCAGGCCCGGCGCTTCCTGCCCGGTGCGCTCGACATATTCCGTATAGCCGCCGCCATAGGTGTGGATGCCTTCGGGCGTCAGTTCCAGCACGCGGTTGGAAAGCGCCGCCAGAAAATGCCGGTCGTGCGAGACGAACAGCATGGTGCCCTCGTACTGCGACAGCGCCGTGATCAGCATCTCCTTGGTGGCGATGTCGAGATGGTTGGTCGGCTCGTCCAGCACCAAAAGGTTGGGCGGGTCGAACAGCATCAGCGCCATCACCAGCCGCGCCTTCTCGCCGCCTGACAGCACACGGCATTTCTTCTCGATCTCGTCGCCGGAAAAACCGAAGCAGCCGGCGAGTGCCCTGAGCGGCGCCTGGCCGGCCTGGGGGAACGCGTCTTCCAGTGTCTGGAACACAGTGCGCTCGCCTTCCAGCACCTCCATGGCGTGCTGGGCGAAATATCCCATCTTGACACTTGGGCCCCGCGCGACCGTGCCGGTGTCGGGCTCGGAAGCGCCGGCGACCAGCTTCAGAAGCGTCGATTTGCCGGCGCCGTTGACGCCCATGATGCACCAGCGCTCGCGGCGGCGGACCTGGAAATCGAGCCCCTCATAGATGCTGCGGCTGCCATAGCCCTTGTGGACGTTCTTCAGCGTCACGACATCCTCGCCGCAGCGCGGCGCCGGCAGGAAATCGAAGGACACGGTCTGGCGGCGCTTCGGCGGCTCGACGCGGTCGATCTTGTCCAGCTTCTTCACCCGGCTCTGCACCTGCGCGGCATGCGAGGCACGCGCCTTGAAGCGCTCGATGAAGGCGATCTCCTTGGCCAGCATCGCCTGCTGGCGCTCGAACTGAGCCTGCTGCTGCTTATCGGCGATCGCCCGCTGCTGCTGGTAGAATTCGTAGTTTCCGGAATAGGCGGTCAGCGAACCGGCGTCGATCTCGACCACCTTGTTGACGATGCGGTTCATGAACTCGCGGTCGTGCGAGGTCATCAGCAGCGCGCCGTCATAGTTCTTCAGGAAAGATTCCAGCCAGATCAGGCTCTCCAGGTCGAGATGGTTCGACGGCTCGTCGAGCAACATGGCGTCGGGCCGCATCAACAGGATGCGGGCCAGCGCCACGCGCATCTTCCAGCCGCCGGACAGCTTTCCGACATCGCCGTCCATCATCTCCTGCGAAAAGCCGAGACCGTCCAGCACTTCGCGGGCGCGGCCATCCAGCGCATAACCGTCGAGTTCCTCGAAGCGGTGCTGCGCCTCGCCGTATTTTTCGATGATCTCGTCCATCTGGTCGGCCTGCTCGGGATCGGCCATGGCCGCCTCGAGCGCTGCCATCTCGGCCGCGACTTCGCTGACCGGCCCGGCGCCGTTCATCACTTCGGCGACAGCGCTGTGGCCTTCCATGTCGCCGACATCCTGGCTGAAATAGCCGATGGTGACGCCGCGATCGACCTGCACCTGGCCTTCGTCTGGCTGCTCCTGGCCGGTGATCATGCGAAACAGCGTCGTCTTGCCGGCGCCGTTCGGCCCGACGAGGCCGACCTTCTCGCCCTTCTGCAGGGACGCCGACGCTTCGATGAAGACAAGCTGACGGCCATTCTGCTTGCTGATGCTTTCAAGTCTGATCATGCGGTGTCCGGGGAATTTTGCTTGCGTGAAACGATTTGCCCGGCGCCTTACGCGAAGGATAGCCGCAAAGGAAGAGGCGCAAGCGCCGCACACCGCCGATCTCCCCCCTCGTGGGGGAGATTGGCAGCTTCACCGCGAGACACACTCCAGAAACAAGATTCAACATCCGGGAAAAACTCGCGAAAACATCTCCTGTCATAACCACCCTCGCGGCGGTCACGCGGCCTGCGGCACAACGCGAAGAAATGGTCCCGAAACATGCAACGACGTTCGACCGGATGGATGGGTGCCCTGACAGGCATTTCGCTCGCCGTGCTTGCGGTCGCACAGTCGGATGCGGCGGTCACCCGGAGCGAATATTGCAGCCGGCTCGGTCTTCAACTCGACGGAGCCATCCAGACCAAAGCCAAACCCGGTGCCAGTGCGAGCCAGATCGCCGAGGCAACGGCACTCCAGGACAAGGCGAACCGGTTCTGTGCCGAGCGCAAGCAGGCGCAAGGCATCCGGACCTATGCCAATGCCCTGAAACTTCTTGGCGTGACACCGGTCGACCTGGACCAGTGACAGCAACCATCCATCCCTGAAAGACAGGCCGCCACTCTCGGATAGCGACGGCGGTTCTTCCAGCGCATAGCACCGCTGAAATTGCTGCCGGCTACTTCTCGCCCAGATACTGGGAGACGGCCTGCTTCCACCAATCGCTTTCGATGGTCTGCAGGAGGGCGACATCGAGAGACTTGCGCAACGGGCTGCCGAGCGGCAGCGCAATGGCATATTGCTGCTGGTCGAACGCCGCATCGAGAACCTGCAGGCTTGTCGCGTAATTCTGCCCGACCAGCCAGCCAAGCAGCGGCTTGTCGTGCACCAGCGCGTCGATCTTGCCGGCGCGAAGCGCGTTGAGGCCTTGCTGGATCGAGGCAAAGTCCTGATGACGGATCTGGGTCGAATCCAGATAGGACGCCGTCGACGAGCTCTGCACCGCGCCGACCCTGACCGCGGCGAGATCGCTTTCGCCCTGCACCATGCCTTCCATCTGCGTCACCGTCAGCACCGATGTGACACCCGCGGTGAACACCGCGATCGCGATGATCGATCCCATCATCCAGAGCGCGGCCAGCACGCGCCCCGGCACGGTTCGCGGGCCGAAATCACCGGTGCTGGCCTGCGTCGCGGCGATGGTCGACCACCACATGCTGGAAAACAGTCCCTTGGCGACGCCGCCGCCGAAATCGTCATTGTGCCGGCGTTCGAACATCCAGATCAGGACGCCGACCACCACCGATATGATGACCAGCGCCAGCACCGCCTGCAGGAAGCCGAACGACGTCAGGGCATGCAGCACCGGCCGCCATGACGGCTGGTTGTTGAGCGGCGTCGCGATGCCGAGCCCGGTCGTGAAGAAGGGCTGCGTGAAGTCGACGGCCTTTTCGCGGTCGGCCGTGACCGTGATCGCGGCCATCGCCGCATCGAATCTGCCGCTGACGACGCCATCGATCTGGTCCTGCACGGCAGGCACTTCGACATAGTGGAAGCGCAGGTTGAGCCGCCCGGCTATTTTCTGCCAGAGGTCGATGCTCAATCCCGACCAGCTGCCGTCCTGCAGCTTGAACGCAAAAGGCGGCGCCTGTTTTATCCCGACCGAGATCTCTTTTACCGGCGAGGCCGAGGGGGAAGCCAGGTCGGGAGAAGTCTGATCGGGCGAAGTCTGGGCA
>NZ_RZQT01000154.1:0-12858 GCF_003998485.1 Mesorhizobium sp. M7A.F.Ca.CA.001.04.2.1 | reverse complement strand
AATACAAATAAAATAGAGAAGGCCTGCCGGGCGGTTCGCGCGGCAGGCCT
The DNA here is from genome assembly GCF_003998485.1 of Mesorhizobium sp. M7A.F.Ca.CA.001.04.2.1. Lineage (NCBI taxonomy): Bacteria > Pseudomonadati > Pseudomonadota > Alphaproteobacteria > Hyphomicrobiales > Phyllobacteriaceae > Mesorhizobium > Mesorhizobium sp. M7A.F.Ca.CA.001.04.2.1. Next base: position 12,808 of record NZ_RZQT01000154.1, on the reverse strand, counting down.
TCAGCACATAGTACACACGATCTACTTTGCTCCAGCCCAGGATCCGATGCCATTGCGAGTACCGGTCTTGGTGTCGGAAGCCTCAGGCCAGCCGATATCCTTCTGCAGTTCGATCGGCAAGGAACGGATGGCGCGCTCGGTCTGGTAGCGGGCGCGTGCCGCGCTGAATTCGGTCGCGATGCGACCAAGAGACGACAGGATAGACATTTCTTTCTCCTTTGGTGGCTGGCGGGTGCCAGACAGCGCGTTGGTTACGTCGGGTTTGTTTCAACTTCATTTCGTGTCGAATGCAGGTCTGTGTCGGGGTCGTTTCATGTCTGCTTGTGGCAGCTGCCTCATTCGATGGAGTTGACTATCCTCCCAATCTGATGTTCAATCAAACGAAATGGAATGATGTTTTGTATCAGAAAAATTGAAGGTCGGTTGCCATGAACGCCCCGCTCAATCATCCGCTGCCACTGCTCGATCTCGACGTTTTGCGCACTTTCGTGGCGATTGCCGAGACCGGCAGCTTCACCACCGCCGCCAATGCCGTCTTTCGCACGCCGTCGGCCGTCTCCATGCAGATCAAGAAGCTGGAGGACATTCTCGGCCGCTCCGTGTTCGCGCGCGACGCCCGCTCGGTGTCGCTGACCACGGACGGCGAGATGCTGCTCGGCTATGCCCGCCGGCTGCTGTCGATCAACCGCGAGGTGGTGTCGAAGTTCATCATTCCCGAGATTGTCGGTGTCGTGCGGCTTGGTTCGCCGGACGATTACGGCGAGCGCGTGCTGCCGCATGTGCTGAAGCGTTTCGCGCAGTCGCATCCGTCGATCGCCGTCGACGTCACCATCGACCAGAGCAGCAATCTGCGCCGGCGCATGGACGACCGGGCGCTCGACATCACGCTGCTGACCAATTCCTACAAGACCAGCGCGCTCGGCGCCGAGGTGCTGCTGACCGAGCCGATTGTCTGGGCCGGCGCCAAGGGTGGCTGCGCGCATTTGCGCGAGCCCTTGCCGGTGTCGCTTTGGGAAGAGGGCTGCGCCTGGCGCGCCGGAGCGCTCGATGCGCTTGGCCGCGAGGGCCGCAACTACCGCATCGCCTATATGAGCGCGCACACGGCCGGCCAGCGCGCCGCGATCATGTCCGATCTCGCCGTGGCGCCGCTGCCGAAGTCGTTTCTCGGCAACGACATGGTCGAACTCTGCCCGAAGGACGGCATGCCCGACATCGGCACCTACAATCTGGCGATGGTGGTGGCGCCGGACGCCAGCGCGCCGGTCAAGGCCGTCGCCGACCACATCCGCGCGACCTTCGAAGTGTTCCGGGAAACCGGCAAGTTCTGACCGGCTGGTAAGGACGACAATATAGAGCTACTCCGCCGCTTCGGCGGGGCGCTGTTCAGGCCTTAGTCTCGTGTCTTGCACGATCCGGCTCTCCCCGAGAAATTCGACGATGCGCTCGCGGGCGCGCCGGGCCTCCGGCATGTCGATCAGCGGCCAGACGTGGAACATGCCTTCCTCATAGACAAGATCGATTTCAACGCCGGCGGCGCGGGCTTTTTCCGCGAAGATCAGATTGTCGGGCGTCAAAAGATCGCGCGAGCCAGTCAAAAGCAGTGTTCTTGGCAGCACTGACAGGTCTCCATAGACCGGGCTGATATGCCAGTCGCTGGGATCGATGCCGGCACTGTACAGACGAATCGCCTCTCGTCCGCCAGCTATGCCCAGCCAAGGGTCGTTGCGTTCCGCCTCGAACACTGCGGGATTGGTGAGCGACACGTCGAGACCCGGCGAAATGAGCACATGTCGTGACGGCAGGGACAGTCCTTCTTCGGCGGCCATCATGGTCAGCACCACAGCCATGTTGCCGCCGGCGGAATCGCCCATGAAGACGATGTCCTCGGCCTCCGTCTCGGCGAGCATCTGCCGGTAAACATCGCCAACCATTCCGAACATGGCGTGGAAATCATGTTCGGGGGCGATTGGATAGATCGGCACCGTGATTGCGTAGCCCAACCGATCCGCCATGTCGGCAATCAGGTGCCAATGATAGGGCGTGATTTCAAAGACATAGGCGCCGCCGTGCAAGTAGAGAATCCGCTTCTGTTCGCCGGACTTGGGTGGGATTTCGTATACGGGGAAGCCACCGACCGTATGCATCTCGATATCGAGACGCTGGTGTAGCGAGGCGGGCGGCCGGTGGTTCTCGGTCTTGCGCGCGGCTGCGATCCAGCGCTGCAGATTTTCCGGACTGGCAAATGCCTGCTTACGGCTGTGCCGCAAAACAAAAGACACGACATGGCTTTTCAAACTTGGCATGCGAATACACGAACTTCGGCCAAAGCCGACTAAGAGAACCCCCTAAATCGAAAGATTGTGCCGTGGCTGAAAATGTCAAGATTTGCGCCCGCGTCTACACGGCGGTTTGATCCGCGCCGCAGTGGTCAGCGACGCGGTAAAAGTGCGGCTCGCAGCCGGTTGCTGGTGGTCGCCGGGGACATGCGAGGTCCCCGGCGCATGCCGAGCAATTTGCATTTGTCGGCGAAGGTCATCAGCGCACGGCGCTCCAGATAGCGTTGCTGAGGGATGCCCTTTCACTGGATCGCGGCGACACCGGCCAGCCGATGTCCTTCTGGATTTCGGGCGGCAGGCTGTTCAGCAGGCGCCGCGCCTTGCTGCGGTCATGGGCTTGTCTGATGGCGGTGCCATAGCGGCTCAGGCTTTCGAGCATTGACATCGTTGTCTCCCCTGGAGCGTTGCAGCGGCTGAAAGATATTTCCTGCCTGCCGTTCGATGCCGGTTGAATGCGCCTGCCATGTATCTGGCGAATTTCACGAAAACAGCGTTTTGGTTTCCGGATCAGACGATCCGGAAACATTTGCATGCAAATGAGTTTCGAAAGGTGTTGGCGGGGGCGGGCCGCTTATTCCCTTCCACGCCTCCGCCCCTCGTGGCCTTCGCGCGAACGCCGGCGCGGAGCGGCGTCGCCGGCAACGCCATCCTCGCTGACCGTCTTGCGCGGCGGCAGTTTCACCGCTGCCGACAGTTTCGGGAACGGATCGACCTTGTTGGGCAGCGCCATGGCGTAGACGAAATGCTCCTGGAATTTCGGTTCCAGCGCCGTCTCGATCTTCTCGATCTTGCTGACCGTGTCCTCGATCTCGCGGCGGTAGCCGCGATTGAGCAGCGCCATGCGCGCGCCGGCACCGGCGGCGTTGCCGACCGCCGAGACCTTGTCGAGGTCGCAATCCGGGATCAGGCCCAGCACCATGGCGTATTTCGGATCGATGAAGGAGCCGAAGGCGCCGGCGAAATGGATGCGGTCGACATGCTCGGTGTTCTGCTTTTCCATCAACAGTTTGGTGCCGGCATAAAGCGCTGCCTTGGCAAGCTGGATGGCGCGCACATCGGTCTGGGTGATGGTGATCTTCGGCCCATCTTCCGTCAATGCGGCGGAGCCGTCCTTCAGCACATAGGAGAAGGTGCGGCCGTTGGCCGTAACGCGTGGCGAGCGCGCCGAAAGCCCGCCGTCGATGACGCCGTCCTCGGAAATGATGCCGGCGAGATACATCTCCGCCACCACTTCGATGATGCCGGAGCCGCAGATGCCGGTGACGCCGGTCGCCTGGACGCTTTCCAGGAAGCCCGGCTCGTCGGACCACAGTTCAGAGCCGATGACGCGGTATTTTGGTTCAAGCGTATCGGGATCGATGCGCACGCGCTCGATGGCGCCGGGCGCTGCTCGCTGGCCGCCGGAGATTTCGGCGCCCTCGAAGGCAGGGCCGGTGGGCGAGGAGGCCGCAACCACCCGCTGGCGATTGCCGAGCACGATCTCGGCATTGGTGCCGACATCGACGATCAGCATCATCTCGTCCTGGCGATGCGGGCCTTCCGACAGCGTCACTGCCGCCGCATCCGCACCGACATGGCCGGCGATGCAAGGCAGCATATAGAGCCTGGCGCCCTGGTTGAGCTTGAGGCCGATGTCGGATGCCTTGATGTGCACCGCGCCCGAAACGGCGAGCGCGAAGGGGGCACCGCCAAGCTCGGTCGGATCGATGCCGAGGAACAGATGGTGCATGATCGGATTGCCAACGAAGACGCTGTCCAGGATGTCGTTGCGCTGGACATTGCCTTCGGCGCAGACCTTGTCGACGAGACCCGAAATGGCCTCACGCACGGCGACCGTCATGCCCTCGCGGCCGTCCGGGTTCATCATCACATAGGAGACGCGGCTCATCAGATCCTCGCCGAAGCGGATCTGCGGGTTCGAGGTGCCCGACGAGGCGGCGACGCGGCCCGACAGCAGCGACACCAGATGCATGGCGATGGTGGTCGAGCCGATATCGCAGGCCAGCCCATAGGCTTCGTTCTTGAGGCCGGGCCAAAGTGCTACGACGCGCGCTGTCTCAGAGTCGGCATCCTTGTAGATGGCGGCGGTCGCGGTCCAGTTGCCCTTGCGCAGGATGCCTTGCACCTGCGGCAGCAGATAAAAATCGAAATCGAGGCTTTTCAAACCCCAATCGTGCATCAGCGCGATCTTCAGCCGGTCGAGATCACCAAGCGGCTTGTGCATGTCGGGTTCTTCGATCTCGACATAGCACATGCGGATCGCCGCATCGCGGGCGATGACCCTGGTGTCGGCATCCTTGCGGATGGTCTGCGCGTTGATGACCGTATCCTGCGGCACGTCGATGACGAGGTCGCCGAGGATTTGTGCCGAGCAGGAGAGGCGACGCCGTTCGGGTAGGCCGCGGACGCGCTCATAGCGCTCTTCCTTGGCGCCCTTGGGCGTGATGTGGTCGTTGGAGGAGGTGATCTTGTGCTTGGCGAAATTGCCTTCCTGCACTTCGATCTGGCAACGCCCGCAAGTGGCGCGTCCGCCGCACACACTTTCGACATAGACGCCGAGCTGGCGCGCGGCATCGAGCACCGGGGTGCCGACAGGAAACCGCCCGCGCTTGCCCGACGGCATGAACAGCACGAGCGGGTCGGTGATGTTTGCAGGTAAATTCACGATTGCGCGCTTATCCTCGGCCCATCCGGGCTTCACGGCCGCCACGGCGGCGACCGCCATTGCCGGCGCCGTCGCCCGGCGCATTGACTTGCGTCGGGGCGGCAACGGCCTGGCCGCCTTCGGCCGGCTTGTAATCCTTGTAGGTGCGGATCCAGTTGGTGCAGTTCTCGTCGGTGCCGTTCAGCACATTGGCGCCGCGCACGGCTTCCATTTCCTGCGGGCGCACCGGGTTCATGATGGCCGAGGTCATGCCGGCGCCGATCACCATCGGGATGAAGGCGGCGTTGATGCCGTGGCGATGCGGCAGGCCGAAAGAGATGTTGGACAGGCCGCAGGTGGTGTTGACCTTGAGTTCTTCACGCAGACGACGCAGCAGCGCGAAGACCTGGCGGCCGGCATCGCCCAGCGCGCCGATCGGCATCACCAGCGGGTCGACGACGACGTCATGCGCCGGAATGCCGAAATCGGCGCAGCGCTCGACGATCTTCTTGGCGACGGCGAAACGCACGTCCGGGTCCATCGAAATGCCGGTTTCGTCGTTGGAGATGGCGACGACCGGCACGTTGTACTTCTTGACCAGCGGCAGGATGGCTTCGAGCTTTTCTTCCTCGCCGGTGACGGAGTTGACCAGCGGGCGGCCCTTGGCAACCTTGAGTGCGGCTTCGATCGCGGCGGTGACGGAACTGTCGATCGACAGCGGCAGGTCGACCAGCCCCTGCACGATCTCCAGCGTCTGCACCAAAAGGCCGGGTTCGGTCTCGTTCGGATTGACCGAGGTGACGCCGGCATTGACGTCGAGCATGGTGGCGCCACAGGCTGCCTGCTCCAATGCGTCCCTGATGACGGTCCCGAAATTGCCCGCGATCATCTCGGCGGCCAGCTTCTTGCGGCCGGTCGGGTTGATGCGTTCGCCGATCACGCAGAACGGCTGGTCGAAGCCGATGATGATTTCTCGTGTCGCCGAAGCGACGATGGTACGGGTCATAAATTCTCTCCGCCGTGATATAAAGATTTCTTTATATCGTTGTCTGGTTTCGTTCAAGCGAATGGGTGACCGTCCGCGCCGTCAGTGCGCGGTCTTCACCATGTCCACCTGCGTTTCGGTAATGTCGTCGTGCAAGATGCTGTCGAGCCGGTCGGCGACAAGCTGATCGTCGCGGCGGATCTCACGTTTCCATGGCTGGCGGCCCTTCAGCACGCCCGATTCATCGACGATCTCGGCAACATATTCTTCCTGTCGGTAGGCCATCACGTGAACGCCGGAAACACCTGATATTTCCTTCACCTCGTTGATGATGTCGATGCAGAGCTGCTTGCCTTCCTTTTTCTGGTCCTGGGCGCCTTCCAGCCGCTTGATGACAGAATCGGGAATATGGATGCCCGGCACGTTCGAGCGGATCCACTTGGCCGTCTTGGCCGAGGCGAGCGGCCCGACGCCAACCAGGATGAAGCATTTTTCGGTATAGCCGAGGTCGCGCACCTTTTGCATGTAGGTGCGGAACATGGGCACGTCGAAGCAATACTGACTCTGTACGAATTGCGCGCCGGCGGCGATTTTCTTGCCCAACCGATGCGGGCGGAAGTCGATCGGCGGCGCGAACGGATTGATCGCAGCGCCCAGGAAAAGCTGCGGCGGCGTCGTCAGCTTGCGGCCGGACAGGAACTTGCCGTTGTCGCGCATGATGCGGCAGGTTTCCAGGAGCGACATGCAGTCGAGGTCGAACACCGGTTTGGCGCCGGGCTGGTCTCCGGCCTGGACGCCGTCACCTGTCAGGCACAGCATGTTGGCGACGCCCATCGCAGCCCCGCCCAGCACGTCGCCCTGGATGGCGATGCGGTTCTTGTCGCGGCAGGCGATCTGCATGATCGGCGCATAGCCCATGCGGGTCAAAAGTGCGCAGATGCCGACCGAGGACATGTGGCAGTTGGCGCCCGATGCATCGACGGCGTTGATGGCGTCGACCCAGCCGTCGAAGATTTTCGCCCTGTTGTAGACGTCTTCCGGATCGGCGCTGTCGGGCGGGTTGAGTTCCGTCGTCACAGCGAACTCGCCGCGCCGCAGTACGCGCTCCAGCCGACCGCGCGAGGTGTGGCCGGGCAGGGGTTCGAGCGGCAGGTGGATGCCGGCCGGGTTTTCGTCGCGCTGGCGGCCGATCATGCCGACGCCCCGGTGCTGGCCGCCTCATTCTTGGCGGCAGCGGCGGCTTCGCGCGCGGTGGCCGCCTGAGCGGTCACCCGCAGCCAGGCCGAGGTTTCACGCAGCGACTGGTCAACCGGCTTCTGCACGGTCAGGATTCTGTCGCTGTGCACCATGTTCTGCGAGCCTTCCCAGGCCTTGACCCAGACGCAGGGCATATCGGGCTCGACCTCGCAATTGCCGTTGGCGCGGACACCGCCGCAAGGGCCGTTGCGCAATTGCTTGGGGCAGTTCATCGGACACGACATGCCTGTCGAGGACAAGATGCACTGGCCGCACATGCGGCAGTCGAACATGAAGCCCTTGACGCGCTTCTCGACAAATTTGATCGGCCCTTCGACACGGCCATAGCCTATGCCTTTCCATAAGGGATGGAGGAGCAGGAACATGTCGGCGAATTTGGCGTAGAACCATTCGAGTAATCGCGAGTGCCGCACAGACCATAATCTGACCGCGAAGGAACGCTGCACGCGCCGCTGCGGCGATACGTCGGCCGGCTTGTAGTCGGATTTCGGCGCTGCCTTCTTGACCAGAGTGGCCTGGGTAACAGCCGGCCTCTCCTTGGCAGGAATGGTTTCAGACATTTTCTTTGCCGCCCGCCTTGACCAGAGCGACCAGCCGCTCGCGGTCATATCTCGTGTCGATGTCGTTGAATGCCTTCTCGACTTCGGCTTCGAGGTCGTCGCCGACCGGAATGGGATCGGCTTTGCGCCATTCGGCCAGATAGTCGTCTGTACCGCCGGCGCCGGTGCGCATGGCGCACATGTCGATCGCCTCGGTAAAGCGCAGCGGCAGTTCGCGCTTGGCGTTCTGCCGGCCCTTCTTGACGATCACCTGGGCAGGGATGTCGCGCCAGTAGACGACGATCAGATCGGCCATGAATTCTCACTCCTCGAACTATCGAGCATTGCCGCAAGCGCAGTGGTGCCGCTTGTTATGGGACGACGCGCGCGCATTCAAAAGCGACGCATTTCGATGTCGTAAAATGAAAGGTGGGTTTATTCGTTTGCGGCGTGTGCCGGCGCCCGGTCCAGCGCGTCGGAAACGCTGGCGCGCAGTATGCCGTCCAGGACGAAAAACGCGCTACCAGATGCCAGTTCTGAGGCCCGTCCAGACGTAGAACCAGATCGTCGGATGATACCAGAGTTTCGAAGGCAGGCCGGGATCGATCGTCGTGAGTTTTCCAGCCAGTGCATCGCTGACAGCCTCGACGCAGATGTCGCGCGAGAACGCCGTCTGGCGTAGCGCGTGACTTGAGATGGTGTCGCCTTTTTTCGATCTGCCGCGCGCCTGCTTCAGCACGCCACCAGTGTCGACGCCAGCGTCGACGAGGTGGACAGTCGTGCCGAAATTCTCCGCATCGCCTGATACCAGAGCCCAATAGCCGCCATTCATGCCGCGATATTTCGGCGTGATGCCCGCATGGTAGTTGAGCACCGGGCAGGGCATTTTGCTCAGCATCTCAGCCGAGATTAGTCGGCAACCGTTGAGCAGCACAACGCCTGGCCGGATCTTCTGGATCGCCTGCAGGCACTCAAGCCCATTGGCCGAGGCTACCTGGATGATCTCCTGGCCTGGTCGCGGCTCAACCTCCAGCTTCTCCTCGGCAATCAGTCGCGCGCTATGGCCGGCCAGGAATCGCTTGCCCAACCTACTCAGTACCATCGTGCCAAGCTGGCCGATGGCGGAGATCCAGCCTTGGCGGCGAGCCCGGCCACGCAGCAATTGCTTTTTGGATTCAGGCGTTTCGAGGACGACGCTGACAGGACCTACGCGGTCGGCGATTGCATTGATCATAGCCCAGACATGCTGGCCGCCTCCGGTGACGACCACGATCGGACGCGTATTGGATTCTGATGCTGCCATGGATCTTGTCCCCTCCAAGCAACCGTTCTCGACAATAGACGGGATGCTAGGGTGTCCGGGTTAATCCTTGGTGATCAGCTCTTCGATACACAGTCAGCGCTTGAATTCGATGATATCGAGCTTCGATTCATAGTAGGGCGCCGGAAATTCGATGCGCCATTCCTTGGCGCTGTTGCGGAAGGCGTAGCCGACCTGGTCGGTTTGCGGACCGCTGCCATAGGGCTTTGCCGGATCGCTGTTGACATAGAAGGAGCCGAGATAGATCGCGCGTTTCTCGCCATCGTCGAAGAAACGGCCCCTGGTGCGCTGCGAGCCGCTGATCTTCTCCAGCCGCCAGCCGGAACCGTCATCGGTCACCTTGCACTTGAACCAGCCATAGATGACGAGCGGCAAAGGTCCGCCGGCCTTGATGGTGCGGCACTGCCAGTTGCCGGTCAGGTCCTTGTCGGAAAAGGCCACCAGCGGCTTTGCCAACAGGGCATCGAGTTGCTTGACCTCGGCCGGGTTGCCTGTCTTCGCCTCGGCAAGGGCTGCCTTGCGGGTCTCGCCATATTTGTCGAGCCGCGTCTTGTCGGCCGGGGTGATGAGTTTCTGTATCTCGCCGTCGGCATGGGCGGGCAGGGCCAAACAGAGGAGGCCGAGTGCAGCTATCAAGAGGCGAGGGGTCATCAGTGCGTTTCCATGGCTGGCAGTCTGTTTGCTTGTGGCGCACACCTTACCCGTCCACGGCGGCCTGTCATCTAGCCTTGAGTCATCGCGGGGCAAGAATTGCTTCAGGCGCCTGCAGCCGCCTGCGCCATCCCGGCCGTCAGGTCGCCATAACCGGTGGCGCGGCGTTCATAGACGAGACCGAGCATTCTGGCGGCTTTTTCGGCGACCTTGTCGAGTTCCGGATCGTTGGTCTGGGCGAGGTAGATCAGCTTCTCATAATTGCCGAAATAGTCCTTGATCAACTCCGGGTGCTTGTCGAGGCCGAGCGGTTTCATGAAGAAAGCGTCGAACTGCCGGCAGAGGAAGTCGGTCATGTAGAACGACATCATGTCGTCGTCTGCGACTTTCGCATAGGCCTCCATGCCCTGGTAGAAGGCGAAGCAATGCGGGCCGGCCATGCGCTCGACGCCATGCTTCTCGCAGATGCGGTCGAGCAGACCGCCGGTGCCGCAATCGGCATAGCCGACGAAGATGTTGCTGTAGCCTTCCGTCTTGGCTTTCTCGATCGCCTTGTCCATGGCCGGTGCGATGCGGTCCGGGTAGAAATGGAATTCCGCCGGCAGGCAGGTCAGGTCGAGGTGATCCAGCCCGAGCTGTTCCTTGACGGCCAGAACTTCGCGCGCAATCATCCCGCAGGCGATGACGAGCAGCCTGTCGTCTTGATTCGGTTTCGTTTTTTGCGTCTTGGCCATGGAACCAGTCGAGCGGCCTTCGTTGTTGTGGCGCTAATTTATCTGTTGAGGGAGACACCGTCCATGAAACTGCTACGCATCACGCCGATTGCCATCCTGGCCTGCGCCTTGGCCCTTGCGGCCTGCGCGAACACCGTCCGTGGCGTCGGCAGGGATGTCAAATCGACGGCCAAGGCGGTCGAGGACACCGTCACCAAGCCCTGATCCGCACGCGGCCACCTCATCATCTGGTAACAAAAAAGCCGCGCTGCAAGGGCGCGGCTTCTCCTGTCGTCCGGGCCGAATGGGCCAATCAGGCCGAAGCGCGCACATTGTGCTTGCGCTTCATGAAGTCCTTCGCGGTCTCGACCGCCACCGCCGCGTCGCGGCAATAGGCATCGGCGCCGACGGCCTTGCCGAATTCCTCGTTCAGCGGTGCGCCGCCGACCAGCACGACATAATCGTCGCGGATGCCTTTTTCCTTCATCGTATCGATGACGACCTTCATATAGGGCATGGTCGTGGTCAGCAGGGCCGACATGCCGATGATGTCGGGCTGGTGCTGTTCGATCGCATCGAGATATTTCTCGACCGCATTGTTGATGCCGAGATCGATGACGTCGAAGCCAGCGCCCTCCATCATCATGCCGACAAGGTTCTTGCCGATATCGTGGATGTCGCCCTTGACGGTGCCGATGACCATCTTGCCTTGCTTGGGCGCGCCGGTGGCGGCGAGCAGCGGGCGCAGGATGAACATGCCCGCCTTCATCGCATTGGCGGAAAGCAGCACTTCCGGCACGAACAGGATGCCGTCGCGAAAATCCTCGCCGACGATGCGCATGCCTTCGACCAGCGCCTCGGTCAGCACCTTGTAAGGCGCCCAGCCGCGCTCGAGCAGGATGTTGGTGCCTTCTTCGATCTCTTCCTTCAGCCCGTCATAGAGATCGTCGTGCATCTGCTGCACCAACTCGTCGTCGGAAAGTTCGGAAAGGATGATCTCGTCGTCGGACATTTGTATCGAGCTCCTGCCGGCATCGCGACCATGTCGCAAGGCACATATCTTCGCGTTCATACCTAACCCGCTGAGGGCATGTATCCATAGCTGATTTGCGACTTCCCGCAAAAGGAAAGCGACCGTAACTCTCTTGGAATTCTTGTCGATTTTGCGACAGGCGTTGGCGCTGGCGGGCCGTTTCGAATAGGGTGCATGGCTACGATCTGGCAAGAAGCGGCGAGAGCAGCCGCTATGGATTCCAGACAAGAACAGATTCAGGGAAGAACACCATGAGCGAACACGCGGCAGTCGATCAGGAAGCGTCAAACGCGCGACGTGGGCGCGGCGCCAGCGGCGGGGCTGCTGCCCGGCGGGCCGCGCGTTCGGGCGGAGGCCCGGGCACGCAGCTCACCTACATCAAGCGCAAGATCAACGTTTACGAGGTGCTGGACGAGGAAGGCCTGGCGCTGATCGAGAAGAACACCGACACGGTGCTCGAGGAGATCGGCATCATCTTCCGCGACGATGCAGAAGCGCTGCAACTGTGGAAAGAGGCCGGCGCCGACGTCAAGGGCGAGCGCGTGCATTTCCCGAAGGGGCTGTGCCGTTCGCTGCTCAAGACCGCACCGTCCGTCTACACCCAGCACGCCCGCAATTCCGAGCGTTCGGTGCAGATCGGTGGCAATGCCACCGTGTTCGCGCCGGTCTATGGCCCGCCCTTCGTGCGTGACCTCGACGGTGTCAGGCGCTACGCGACGATCGAGGATTTCCAGAATTTCGTTAAGCTCGCCTATATGGCGCCGTCGATCCACCATTCGGGCGGCACGGTATGCGAGCCGGTCGATGTGCCGGTCAACAAGCGCCACCTCGACATGATCTACAGCCACATCAAATATTCCGATAAGCCGTTCATGGGCTCGGTGACCGCGCCGGAACGCGCCGAGGACACCGTCGCCATGGCCAAGATCGTGTTCGGCGACGATTTCGTCGAGAACAACACGGTGCTGACCAGCCTGATCAACGCCAACTCGCCGATGGTGTTCGACGAGACCATGCTCGGTGCGCTGAAGGTCTATGCGCGCCACAACCAGGCCTGCATCGTCACGCCGTTCATCCTCGCCGGCGCGATGAGCCCGGTGACGGTTGCCGGCACGCTGACGCAGGTTCTGGCCGAAGTGCTGGCCGGCGCGTCGTTCACGCAGCTCATCCGGCCAGGCGCGCCGGTGCTGTTCGGCACCTTCGCCTCGTCGATCTCGATGCAGTCCGGGGCGCCGACCTTCGGCACGCCGGAGCCGTCGCTGGTGTCTTATGGCGCCGCACAGCTGGCGCGCCGTCTCGGCCTGCCGTTCCGCACCGGCGCGCCTGGCC
>NZ_RZQT01000153.1:0-12919 GCF_003998485.1 Mesorhizobium sp. M7A.F.Ca.CA.001.04.2.1 | reverse complement strand
CTCGCATTCCTTGCAGCCGTTGATCTACAAGATCACCGGAACCTGGGGCAATCATGAAGGCTCGATGCTGCTTTGGGTGTTGATCCTGACCTTCTTCGGCGCACTCGTCGCCGCTTTCGGCTCCAACCTGCCGGCGACGCTGCGCGCCAATGTGCTTGCGGTGCAAGGCGCCATCGGCGCCGCCTTCTTCCTGTTCATTCTGGCGACGTCCAATCCGTTCATCCGGCTCAATCCGGCGCCGATCGAAGGCCGCGATCTCAACCCGATCCTGCAGGATCTCGGCCTCGCCATCCACCCGCCGTTCCTCTATCTCGGCTATGTCGGCTTCTCGATCTGTTTTTCCTTCTCGGTCGCCGCTCTCATCGAAGGCCGCATCGACGCGTCCTGGGCGCGCTGGGTGCGGCCGTGGACGCTGGTCGCCTGGATGTTCCTGACCGGCGGCATCGCCATGGGATCGTACTGGGCCTACTATGAACTTGGCTGGGGCGGTTTCTGGTTCTGGGATCCAGTCGAGAACGCGTCTTTCATGCCGTGGCTGGCGGGCACCGCGCTGCTCCATTCGGCCATTGTCATGGAAAAGCGCTCGGCGCTGAAGATCTGGACGCTGCTGCTCGCCATCCTGACCTTTTCGCTGTCGCTGCTCGGCACCTTCCTCGTGCGTTCGGGCGTGCTGACCTCGGTGCACGCCTTTGCCACCGATCCGACCCGGGGCGTGTTTATCCTGTGCATCCTGACGCTGTTTATCGGCGGCTCGCTGGCGCTGTTTGCGCTGCGCGCTTCCCGGTTGACGACCGGCGGCCTGTTCCACCCGATTTCCCGAGAAGGGGCACTCGTCCTCAACAATCTGTTCCTGACCACGGCGACGGCGACCGTGCTTGTCGGCACACTCTATCCGCTCGCCGTCGAAGCCTTTTCAGCCGACAAGATCTCGGTCGGCGCGCCGTTCTTCAATCTCACCTTCGGGCCGCTGATGGTGCCGCTGCTGCTCGTGGTTCCGTTCGGGCCGTTGCTGGCCTGGAAGCGCGGCGATGTCTTCGCCGTCGCGCAGCGCCTGATGGTGGCCTTTGCAGCGGCGCTGCTGGCGACGCTGGTCACCGCTCTGTTCATCGACGGCGCCTCGGTGTTCGCAGCCCTGGGCGTAGGCCTTGCCGTCTGGCTGATCCTTGGCGCGCTCACCGATCTCGCCGTCAAATCGGGCTTTCGGACCGTCGCAACGGGGATCATGGTCCGGCGCTTGCTCGGCTTGCCGCGTTCGGTCTTCGGCACAGCCTTCGCTCACCTCGGCCTCGGCCTGACCACGCTCGGCATCGTCGGCACACTTTGCTTCGGCACCGAGAAGATCCTGTCGATGCATGCCGGCGAGACCGTCGAACTGTCCGGCCATACGCTGCGTTTCGTCGGGCTTTATCCGGCCCAGGGACCGAATTACAGCGAGGATCGCGGCCGCTTCGAGCTGATCGGCGTCAGCGGTAGCCCTGTTGGCGAAATCAGCTCCGCCAAGCGGTTTTATCCGGTGCGGCAGATGACGACGACGGAATCCGGCATCAGGACGATCGGTTTCTCGCAGCTCTACATCTCGCTCGGCGACGAGGGCAAAGATGGTTCGGTCGTCGTGCGTTTGTGGTGGAAGCCGCTGGTGACGTTGATCTGGGGCGGTGGCCTGATGATGATGGCGGGCGCGGCGATGTCGCTGATGGACCGGCGCCTGCGCGTCGGCGCGCCGTCGCGACGGCGCAAGCAGGCGAGCGTGGTGCCATCCGCGACCCTGCCATGAACGCACGGCTTTCGCTGACCTCCATTATCCTGCTGCTGGCGCTGTTTTTTGCCGGCACGGCCTTGGCGGTGAAGCCTGACGAGATGCTGCCTGATCCTGCACTTGAGGCGCGGGCTCGGGCGCTTTCGGAAGGCTTGCGCTGCATGGTCTGCCAGAACCAGTCGATCGACGAATCCGATGCCGACCTTGCCCGCGACCTGCGCGTCCTCGTGCGTCAGCGCCTCGTCGCCGGCGACACTGACCAGCAGGTCATGGACTACGTGGTTTCGCGCTATGGCGAGTTCGTGCTGCTCAAGCCGCGTTTCGACCTGCGCAATGCATTGCTGTGGGGCACGCCTGTCCTGCTGTTGCTGGTGGGAGGCGTTTTCATCGTGCTGACCGCGCGGTCGCGTCGCTCGCTGGCAACCAATGCGCTGACCACTGAGGAACAGGCGGCGCTGGACAAGATACTAGGCAATTAGCTCGGCCATTCCTCCGAGGGCCAGTCCCGCGACGTGCGAATGACGCGCAGGATAACGACGCTCTGACGGCCAGCGATCGGGCGCAACTCATAGGCAATGATGTGGTGTGGGGCAGGCGGCTGATGAACGTCTCATATGTGCCTGTTACTCGGCCTGGCCGGCCCGTCGCCATATCACCAAGGCCTCGGCCCATTTCACGAATACGATCCGCCAGGCGTGCTTGCTGTCATTTATGAAAGCCTTGTGCTGAGTTGTGTACAAGATAGCACATAGGGCATCGCGGCCAACGGGTTTGTGCGTCCCCCGACCCCAAAACATTACCAAAGTTTCATGTGTCGGAAATGGCGCTGTAATGTGCGCCACTCTAATTCTCTTGCTTGAGGATGCCCATCAGCAGCGTCCATTTGGAAAGAGGATACGAGATCCATGAATATTGCCCCCCGTTCATATTCCGTCACCCGCAAGCGTCTCATGGCTGCCGTCGCGTCTGTCGCCGTGGCCGGTGCGATCGGCGTCGGTGCGCTGACCAGCGGAACCAGCCCTGTTCTGGCCGATGCCGTGCGCGTCGAGGCGCCGCAGGTACCGGGCTTCGCCGATGTCGTCGAGCGGGTTTCTCCCGCTGTTGTCAGCGTCAAGGTCAAGGCCAAGATCAGCCCGGCCGCCGATGACGGCTCGGACCCGTCCGACGATCAGGATGGCATGAACAACCTGCCCAACAATCCGCAACTGCGCCGCTTCTTCAAGGAATTCCGCGGCTTTGGTGATCAGGACGGCCAGGGTGGCGGCAACAGGCGCTTCAGCCATCGCGACCGCAACAACGACC
Source organism: Mesorhizobium sp. M7A.F.Ca.CA.001.04.2.1 (assembly GCF_003998485.1). Lineage (NCBI taxonomy): Bacteria > Pseudomonadati > Pseudomonadota > Alphaproteobacteria > Hyphomicrobiales > Phyllobacteriaceae > Mesorhizobium > Mesorhizobium sp. M7A.F.Ca.CA.001.04.2.1. The sequence continues at coordinate 9,861 of NZ_RZQT01000153.1, read as the reverse complement.
AGCCGCGGCCGGTTGCACAAGGGTCCGGCTTCTTCATCTCGGATGACGGCTATCTCGTCACCAACAACCACGTCGTTTCGGAAGGCTCGGCCTTCACCGTGGTGATGAATGACGGCAAGGAACTCGATGCCAAGCTGATCGGCACCGACCCGCGCACCGATCTCGCCGTGCTCAAGGTCGATGGCGTCGGCAAGTTTACCTATGTCGACTTCGCCGATGACTCCAAGGTTCGCGTCGGCGACTGGGTGGTGGCCGTCGGCAATCCGTTCGGCCTTGGTGGCACCGTCACCGCCGGCATCGTCTCCGCCCGCGGCCGCGACATCGGCGCTGGGCCTTATGACGACTTCATCCAGATCGACGCATCGGTCAACCGCGGCAATTCTGGCGGCCCGACCTTCAACCTCAACGGCCAGGTCGTCGGCATCAACACCGCGATCTTCTCGCCGTCCGGCGGCAGCGTCGGCATCGCCTTCGACATTCCCGCTTCGACCGCCAAGCAGGTCGTTCAGGACCTGATGAAGAGCGGTTCCGTTCAGCGGGGCTGGCTCGGTGTCGAAATCCAGCCGGTCACCTCCGACATCGCTGAGTCGCTTGGTCTGAAGTCCAACAACGGCGCACTGGTTTCCAGTGCCCAGGACGATGGTCCCGGCAAGAAGGCGGGCATCACGGCCGGTGACGTGATCACCCAGGTCAACGGCAAGGACGTCGCTTCGCCGAAGGAACTGGCACGGCTGATCGGCGCCTACTCGCCTGGCAAGTCGGTTGACGTCACCGTGTGGCGCGACGGCAAGAGCCAGACGGTCAAGGTCGATCTCGGCAAACTGCCCTCGAGCGACAAGCAGGCCTCTGTCGACCAGTCGCAGCCTGCCGCTCCGGCAAAGCCCGACACGCTGGCCGATCTCGGCCTGACCGTCACCAAGTCCGAAAACGGCAAGGGGCTGGTGGTGACCGACGTCGATCCCGACAGCGATGCTGCCGATCGCGGCATCCAGCCGGGCGACGTCATCACATCGGTCAATTCGACCGAAGTGAACGGCACCGACGACGTCACCAAGGCGATGACCGAAGCGGTCAAATCCGGCCGCAAGGCGGTGCTGATGCAGATCACCCGCGACGACACCAATCGTTTCGTCGCGCTGCCCGTCGCCAAGGGCTGAGGTCGGCCCCGGAGCGTTCTCTTGGCCTTCCGAGGCGGGTGAGGGCGTTCCGGCGGCAAGTTGGACTTTTCCAGTGCGACGGTTGAACACCCCCGAGCCGTACGGGAAAGCATGGAGGAGCGCGCGTTAGTCAGTCATCGCGCCTTCCCCCGGCGGCAGCGGGCTTCCCATCGCCCGCTGCCGCACAATTTCAAAAGCGCTTCAACGATCCGATGCCACCGACATCGGCAGCGAGCAGCTTTATCGCGCACTGCTTCGAGCGATCTCGGTCGCGATGCGCTTTGGCAAAGGCCACAATGCAGATGTCTGCCACTCAACCTTCCGGCGAAATCGCGTATAACAGCCCTATGAAGATTCTCGTCATAGAAGACGATCGCGAGGCTGCGGATTACTTGCAGAAAGCCTTTGCCGAGGCCGGTCACACCGCGCATGTCGCCGGTGACGGCGAAACCGGCTTTGCGCTCGCCGACGCCGGCGACTACGACGTGATGGTGATCGACCGGATGATGCCGCGTCGCGACGGCCTGTCGGTCATTGCCGGTCTCAGGTCCAGGGGCAACACGACGCCGGTGCTGATCCTGTCGGCGCTCGGCGAGGTCGATGACCGGGTCACGGGTTTGCGCGCCGGCGGCGACGATTACCTGACAAAGCCCTATGCCTTCTCCGAGCTTCTCGCCCGCGTCGAGGTGCTGAACCGGCGCGCCAGTGCCAAGGAAGCGGAAACCGTCTACCGCGTCGGCGATCTCGAACTCGACAGGCTGTCGCATTCGGTCCGCCGTGCGTCACGCGAGATAACGCTGCAGCCGCGTGAGTTCCGCTTGCTCGAATATCTGATGCGGCATGCCGGCCAGGTGGTGACGCGCACCATGCTGCTGGAAAATGTCTGGGACTACCATTTCGATCCGCAGACCAATGTCATCGACGTCCATGTCTCCCGGCTGCGCGGCAAGATCGAGAAGGGCTTCGACAAGCCCATCCTGCATACGGTTCGCGGCGCCGGCTATATGCTGAAGAGTGGTTAGCTGCGGCATGGCTCTTTCCGTGCCAGCCATCATGAAGACGACGGCAGCGCGGCTTTCGGCGCTCTATTTCCTGCTCTTCGCGCTCTGCGCGGTGGCGCTCGTCTTCTACATGACCTCGCTGTCGGCGCGAATGCTGACCGCGCAGACGCAGGAGACCATCAATGACGAAGTGCTCGGCCTTGCCCGCGCCTATCAGCGCGGCGGCCTGCCGGTACTGGTCCGCGTGGTCGAAGCGCGCTCGCGCCAGCCCGGCGCAAACCTTTACCTGATCGCCGACGCCAACGGCCAGATCCTGACCGGCAATGTGCAGAGCCTCGAACCTGGCGTTCTCGAAACCGAAGGCTGGACCAGCAGTCCGTTCTCTTATCAGCGCTTTGGCGAGGGAGAGCTCGAGCGCCTGCGCAACCTTCCCGCCGAGCAGGGCACCACCACCCAATCCGAGCAGAACGATGCGCAGGCGCAGGGCGAAAAAGGCCACAACGCCATTGCGCTGGTGCTGCGGCTGCCGAACCAGATGATCATGCTGGTCGGCCGCGACCTTGGCGAGCCGGAACGGTTTCGTGCGGTCATCCGCCGTGCGCTGATGCTGGCGCTCGGCATGATGGGGCTGGGCGGATTGCTGATCTGGTTTTTTGTCGGCCGCGCTGCGCTGAAGCGCATCGACAGCGTGTCGGAAGCCAGCCGTCGCATCATGGGCGGCGATCTGTCGGGCAGGCTGCCGGTGACGGGGGTTGGCGACGAGTTCGACCGGCTCTCCGAAAATCTCAATGCCATGCTGGCCAGGATCGCCACGCTCAACGAAGGCTTGAAGCAGGTTTCCGACAACATCGCGCATGATCTGAAGACGCCGCTGACCCGGCTGCGCAACCGGGCCGAAGCGACGCTTTCGGGCAAGCAAAAGCCCACCGACTACCGGCAGGCGCTGGAAGGCACCATCGCCGAGTCGGACCAGTTGATAAAAACCTTCAACGCCATCCTGATGATCTCCCGGCTGGAGGCTGGCTACTCGTCTGAAAATACGAACCGCGTCGATCTTGCGGAAGCCGTACGCGATGTCGTCGAGCTCTATGAGCCGGTGGCGGAAGAGGCAGGCGTGTCGCTGGAAGCAGACGCGCACGAGGCGGTGTCCGTCAACGGCAACCGCGAACTGATCGGTCAGGCGCTGTCGAACATCGTCGACAACGCCATCAAATATTCGACCGGCGCCAATGCCCAGCCGGCGGTGCGCGTCACGCTCGAGCGAGCCGGTGCGGACGTTCGCCTGTCGGTTGCCGACAATGGCCACGGCATTCCCGACGATGGCGACCGCGCGCGTGCCACGGAACGTTTCGTGCGGCTGGAGAAGAGCCGTTCGCAACCGGGTTCGGGTCTTGGCCTCAGCCTCGCCAAGGCCGTCATGACATTCCACAATGGCCGGCTTGAACTCTTGCCTGGCAATCCTGGATTATCCGTGGTCATGAGTTTCCCGGTTCGGGAGGATCACTGATGAGCACGGCTGCGAGAGCGAAAGATTGGCTGCTGAAGCCGGCGGCCAGGCTTGTTCCGCTCGACAAGGACCGTGCGCGGTTGGAACTGGCCGAGATCGCTTCCGCCGCGCGCGAAGAAGGGCTGACGCGGCTTGCCAAGTTTCTGGCCGGCAAGGGGGAGGGCCAGGATTTCCTCGCCGCCGTCTTCGATCTGTCGCCGTTCCTGCGCGATACGGCACGTCGCCGGCCGCAAATCCTGGACGGGCTGTTCGAGCAGACAATCGAGGCTCGGCTGAAAGCGATCGGCGCCGCCATAGAGCAGGCGCATTTGGCGGAAACCCTTTCGGAATCCGGCTTGATGATGGAGCTGCGCCAGTGGAAGGCGGAGGCGCATTTCCTCATTGCGCTGGCCGATCTTGCCGGCGAGGCCGAAACGGCGCTGACGGTCCGGCGGTTGAGCGACGTCGCTGACGCCTGTACCCGTGCCGCCGTCGACTTCCTGCTGCGCGACGCGCACGGCCAGGGCAAACTCAAACTGCCGGATGTCGACAACCCGTCGAAACAGTCGGGTTGGATCCTGCTCGGCATGGGCAAGCTCGGGGCACACGAGCTGAATTTTTCCTCGGACATCGACCTGGTGGTTTTCTTCGATCCGGAAGCACCGGCGGTCGTCGACCCGCTCGACGCCACCGAATTGTTTTCGCGGCTGACGCGCCGCCTGGTTCGCATCCTGCAGGACCGCACCGAGCACGGATATGTCTTCCGCACCGATCTGAGGCTGCGCCCCGACCCCGGCTCGACACCGCTGGCGATCCCGGTCGAGGCGGCACTGCGCTACTATGAGGCGCGCGGCCAGAACTGGGAGCGCGCCGCCATGATCAAGGCACGTCCGGTAGCCGGCGATCTGGCCGCGGGCGCTGCCTTCCTCAAGGAGCTTCAGCCCTATATCTGGCGCAAATACATGGATTACGCGGCGATTGCCGACGTCCATTCGATCAAGCGACAGATCCACGCCCACAAGGGCCATGGCGAGATCGCGGTCAAGGGCCACAACGTCAAGCTCGGCCGCGGCGGCATTCGCGAGATCGAGTTCTTCGTCCAGACCCAGCAGCTTATCGCCGGCGGACGCTTCCCTGAACTGCGTGGCCGCGAGACCGTGCCGATGCTCGGCGAGCTTGCGACACGCGGCTGGATCACCACCGAGGCGCGCGATGCGCTCGCCCGCCAGTACTGGTTCCTGCGCCGCGTCGAACATGCCGTGCAGATGGTTGCCGACGAGCAGACCCACACGCTGCCGGAAGATGATGAAGGCTTGGAGCGCATCGCCCGCATGCTCGCCTTTGCCGATGCTCCTGCCTTTTCCCAGGCGTTTCGCGCCTCGCTGCAGCAGGTCGAACGCCACTACGCGGCACTGTTCGAAACAGCACCGGAACTTTCGACAGGCATCGGCAATCTCGTCTTCACCGGCGATGTCGACGATCCCGATACGCTGCAGACCTTGCACGGCCTCGGCTTCCAGCGGCCAAGCGACATCTGCCGCGTCATCCGAGGCTGGCATTTCGGTCGCTATCGCGTCACTCAGTCGGCGGAGGCGCGCGAGCGGCTGACGGAATTGACGCCGGCTCTGCTGCGCTCCTTCGGCCAGACGCGCCGGGCCGACGAAGCGCTGATGCGCTTCGACGAATTTCTCGCCGGCCTGCCGGCCGGCATCCAGCTGTTTTCCCTGCTGCAGTCCAATCCGGCCCTGCTCAAGCTCCTGGCAACGATCATGGGTGCGGCGCCCCGGCTGGCGGCGATCATCACCCGCCGGCCGCATGTCTTCGATGGTCTGCTCGACCCGGCCTTGCTGACGGAGCTACCGGACCGCGCCTATCTGTCGGCACGGCTTTCCGCCTTTGTCGAGGGCGACCGGCTTTATGAGGACGTGCTCGACCGGCTGCGCATTTTTGCTTCCGAGCAGAAATTCCTGATCGGCGTCCGGCTGCTCGCCGGCTCGATCGATCCGGCGCGCGCCGGCCGCGCCTTCTCCGATCTGGCGGATCTCACCATCGAGGCTGCGTTGCAGGCGGTGACGGCCGAATTCGCGGCGCGCCACGGCACCATTGCCGGCGGCGTGGTTGCGCTGCTCGGCATGGGCAAGCTCGGCAGCCGCGAGCTGACCGCCGGATCGGATGTCGACCTGATCCTGCTTTACGACCACGCGCCGGACGCCGAGGAGTCCGATGGCGACAAGCCGCTGGCGCCTTCGCATTACTACACCCGCATGACGCAGCGGCTGATCGCGGCTGTGTCGGCGCCGACGGCGGAGGGCGTGCTCTACGAACTCGACCTGCGCCTGCGGCCATCAGGCAACAAGGGTCCTGTGGCGACCCATATCGATGCCTTCAAGAAATACCAGCGCCAGGAAGCCTGGACCTGGGAGCACATGGCGTTGGCACGCGCGCGCGCCATAGCTGGCGACGCCAGCCTGTGCAGTGAGGTTGAAGCGGAAGTGGCGGCGGTGCTTGGTCAGCCGCGCGACGCCGCAAAGGTGATGGCCGAGGCCTCGGAGATGCGCGCCATGATCGAAAAGGAAAAGCCGCCGCGCGACCTGTGGGACATCAAGCTGATCCCCGGCGGCCTCATCGATCTCGAATTCATCGCCCAAGTCGCTGTCATCACCGGGCAGGTAGGCGCCGGGCCGCGCGTTACCGGTACCGCCGAAATCCTTTCGCGCCTGTCACCGGGCTTCGCCAATGCCGGGGCGAGGCAGGAGCTTTTCGACGCCTATGCGCTCTATCTGGCGCTGACCCAGATGACGCGGCTGTGCCTTACCGGAGCCTTCGAGCGCGACGACGTTCCGCCGGGGCTTTCGGATCTGCTTCTGGCGGTGACCGACCTGCCGGATTTCGGTGTGCTGGAAGCACACCTCAAGGAGACGTCGCAGAAGGTCAGGAAAGACTTCCACCTTTTGCTTCGTACGGGATGACCGGGAAGCGATCGTCCCTTGGAATCGGGGACGTTTCGTGGTCCTCCAGTCTCATGCAGCTACTCTGTTCGCCGAATCTGCTGCAGCGCCCGGCTTGCGTGAGACTGCAAAATCCGGTCGCGCAGATAGGCATAGAAACGCGGCGGCAGCATGCCATAGTCGAATCGGGACGGTTTGCTCCCCGCGATAGGCCTGAGATCGGGACCCGGCCAGAGGAAATGATTGGTTTCGGTGACGACGATCCATGATGGCGTGTCATCGAGGCCGAGATAGGCTTTGAGGGGCGCAGGTATTTCTACTGCATCGGCAGGATCAGCTGGTGGCGAGTGTGTGACCGGAACGACCGTTATGACTTCACGGCCCTCCACGACCCGGCGCGCGGCGACAATGGCGCATGGTCGGTTTTTGCGACCTTCTTCGGCACCCTTTTCGTGTTCTCTCACCCAGAGGTAAGAATAGGAAATCACCAGACCCGGGATAGGTTTGGGTAGGCTCACGGTGTCCAGTCTTTGAGCATTGCATCAAGCCCGGCATATTCGCTCGATACGGCGCTTTCGGCGATGGCGTTAAGCGTCTCGTCGTCCAGCTCTTCCACAGGACGGGCGACCCGTCCCTTGACCAAGACCTCGAACATCGCCGCCGACAGGAGTACCGTGTGGGTCCGGCCATTCTTTGTGATTGCGACCGGCGCACGCTGGGCAGCATCCTGAAAACGCCCGACATTCTGCTGGAATTCCGTTGAAGTCACTCGCATGACAAGGCCTTTCTTTTTTATCCAAAATAGATAAAATAGATAACTTTGTCAAAGCGTTTCACCTCGCGTCCACGAGGTGGATCAGGCCTGGGATGGTGATAAAAACTTCACGCTGCAACCTTGACGGCCAGCACGCTCTTCTTCACCGGAATGCGCACCGACACGATCGTGCCGACACCTTCGCTCGACCGGATCTTCAGCGCGCCGCCCTGAAGCTCGGCCAGCGAACGTGAGATGGCAAGGCCAAGGCCGGACCCGGCATGGCTCTTGGAGAACTGGTTCTGCACCTGTTCGAACGGCCGTCCGAGCTTTCCGAGCGCCTCCTTGGGGATGCCGCAGCCATTGTCCTCGATCGTCAGCACCAGCGCGCCGGATGTGTTGCGGGCCCTGACCGATATGTGGCCGCCCTGGCCGGTGAACTTCACCGCATTGGACAAAAGGTTGATGACGATCTGCTTGATCGCACGGCGATCGGCGACCAGCGTCAGCGCATCGGCAATGCGCGTTTCCACGGAGATGGCCTTTTGCGCCGCCTGCAGCGAAACGACGCGTACGGTTTCGCTGATCAGCGGGCCGAGGTCGATCTCTTCCCGGTCCAGAGAGAACTGGCCGGCCTCGATCTTGGACATGTCGAGAATATCGTTGATGACGCCCAGCAGGTACTTGCCGCTGCTGTTGATGTCGGTGGCATATTCCTCGTAGCGCTCCGATCCGAGCGGGCCGAACAGCCCTTGTTCCATCAGTTCGGAGAAGCCGATGATGGCGTTCAGCGGCGTGCGCAACTCATGCGACATGTTGGCCAGGAATTCGGATTTGGCCCGGTTCGCCGCTTCGGCCCGTTCGGTTTCCTTCATGTATTTGCGGTTGAGGTCGACCAGTTCGCGCGAACGCTCCTCTTCGGCCCGCCGCGCGAGGCTGAGATCATGGATCGTTGCCATCAGCCGTCGCTCACTGTCGACCAGCTTCTCCTGGTGCAGCTTGATCTGGGTGATGTCGGAACCGACCGAGACGATGCCGCCGTCCCGGGTCTTCAGTTCGTTGACCTGCAGCCAGCGGCCATCGGCCAACTGCCGCTCGAAAGTGGCGCCGCCCTGCAGGCCGCTGGTGTGGGCAAGCCGCCTTTCGGAAGCAAAGGCCAGCATGCGTTCTTCCAGCGCCGCGCGCGCGGTGCCCGGCATCACGTCGCGGTCCGAAAGCCCGTTGTCCTGCTGGTATTTGGAATTGCACATGATCAGGTGCTGCGTCGAATCCCACAGCACGAAGGATTCGTTGATGTTCTCGATCGCCGTTCTGAGGCGAAGGTCGGCAGCCTCGGAACGCAGCGCCAGATGACGCTGTTCGGTGACGTCGACGGCGATGCCGATCAGCTGGATCTCCGGCGCTTCCGGATCGATGACCTGTGCCCGTGCGCGCATCCAGACCCATTGGCCATCGGCATGGCGCATGCGGAACACCTGATCGATGTGATCGATCTCGCGTGCGACGATTCTGTTGGCGAGCTCGAACAGGTCGCCGTCCTCGGGATGGATGATCTGATCGACCTCGCCGAAGGACAGCATCGTTTCGCAAGGCTTGTAGCCGAGCATGTCGTACATCGAGCGCGACCAGTACATCTTGCCGCGCACCATGTCCCAGTCCCACAGGCCGCAGCGGCCGCGAACCAGCGCCATGTCGATGCGCTGATGCGCTTCGAGGTAGATGCGGTCGGCCGCCTGCGCACGTGCCGCCTGGCCGAAATAGGCATAGAGGATGACGATCAGCACACCGGCCGTCAGCACGAACAGGGTGACGTTCAGCGAAACGGTCTTGCGCCAGGCATCGAAAACCGCGTCCTGTGGCACCAGGGCCGCCGATGCACCCTTTCCGCCATTCGCGAGGCTGACCGCGGCGTACCAATCCCGTCCGTCGATGTTGACGTCCATGACGCCGGCACGATCGCCGAACATGAACAAGGGCTGGCCGCCCTCGACGAGGCCGTCCAGAGAATGGCCCTGCCATGGCATCGAGCGTGGCGTCACCGCGACGATCTTGAAAGCGCTGTCGGTGATGACAAGCACATGGCTGCGGCCCATCGCGCCCTGACGGCTGGTGGTCTCCAGCAGATCCTGTATGGCGCCGGGCACCGTTTCCGAGGTGGTGGCGAGCGAACTGGCCAGCTGGCCCGCCGCCAGCGTCAGGATCGCCTTGGCATTGCGCTCGACATCGTCGCGCTCGTTCATCAGCGACAGCACGCGCAACGCCGCGATGACGATCAGGAAGGTGATGATGAGGACGGGTATTGATCGGCGCAGCAGCGGCTCGGCGGCCAGAAGCCGCCGGTAGGCCGGTTCGGCGATGAGTCGCGTATTCCCGGCAAGACCGTCGCCGCGCGTCTCACGATGCGCAAAAACCGTCCCTCCGGGCGCGCCCCACGCGTCCGCCTTCGCCATAAATGGCACTCCCCGAATTTGCCTATGCTGCTTGGTGATCCGGCAAACGCCGCACTTCCGAATCG